>JAKQPD010000101.1 GCA_029564935.1 Bacteroidota bacterium | reverse complement strand
TCAAGGAACAAATTTTATTCAAAACGCCCCGGCTTCCCTCCCCCTCCACTTTAAATGTACTGTCATTCCGAATGGAGCTAAAACTGAGCTTGCGAAGTTTTGGCGAAATGAGGAATCTTCTTCGAAATTGTGACTTTTTCTCAGTCCAGCTTAACTTTGACGACGACCTTCCTGACCGGTGAGTTAACACCGTCTTTAAGTCCGGGACGGTGAATGTCGGACGGGAAGAACAGGAAGAAGCTGTCAGGAGTTGCCGGAACATTTTTAATGGTGTTCACTGTCATGAACTCAACGTCTTTTGCTGCATCATAGGGAACGAGAACATCTTTCAGGTCAGTCAGTGGAGCCACTCCAATCAGTTCCCTTCCACTGATTACATACTGAATGTCGGCATAGACCCTGTGGGCTTCGTAACGGGCCGCAGTATCCTCTTTTGAAAGATATTCACTGAACGGGGCATAAACATTGTTACCATCGATATCATAACGTTTAAGCTCCATCTTTGTAAGGTCATTCTCCTTAAGAAAAGTGAAAGCCTTGTCCCATCTGTCCTTCTGTTTGAAATAGGATATCGCGAACTCTTTCCTGTTGATCGATGCATCAGGTTTTACCTGCCATCCGTTCAGCCACTCTCCCTTTTCAAACCACTTGTCAATTTTACTGCTGCTCCATTTTGAAGGATCACTGTCCTTGCAACCAAACAGACCTAAGAAACTAAATAGTACCATAATTTTAAATAATCTAACTTGTTTCATATGAAATTTATATTTCTAAATTAAAGATCATTCCAAATATAGAAATTCTTTACATACTTTTAAAAGTCCGGTATTCATATTCTGACTTTCTATAAAACGGCCCGATGGCCTTGATCATTTCCTTATCAGACAAGGAACTTTTCAATTTCTCTGATGGAGCGATCCCAGAAAGTATCATTCACTGAACTTTCTGGTTCCGGTAGTTTCCTTATCCTTTTGCGTACGTCATAAACCGCTCCGTTTATTATTTCGGCTCCCGTCAGTATATCTGAAAGTACTGTGGCTTGTTTTCCGGGTTTTCTCAGGATTCGTACTCCGGTCTGATAGACGATCCTGAATACTCCCGACTGGGTTCTGTATAACTGGGATCCAAAAATGCCGGGATCAAAACTTATAAATTGAATCCGGCTCCGGGCATATTTCACGGAATAATGACGGCACATAAGTGCGAGGTAAAGCTTGGAATCCGAATAGGCCCGCCAGGCCCTGTATTCAGCAGATGAAGCGACAGACCTGAACTGTGGCATCGCAACCCTGTATGCCATCGAGGTCACTGCTGCAATCCTCATGGGCTTGCTGTGATCACAATTCTGAATAATTAATTCATTTGCAAGAAGATGTGCCAGGAAATTTACCTGGTAGGTATACTCAAAACCGTCAACCGTCCTCATAAATTCAGCAGGACTTAAAACCCCGGCATTATAAATGACATAATCCAGTATATGATCATCACATATTCTTCTGAAAATCCAGGCTGTCTGACCCAGATCACTGAAATCCACAGGATAGAATCCCAGTCTCCCA
>JAKQPD010000090.1 GCA_029564935.1 Bacteroidota bacterium | reverse complement strand
GGACCAATGGCTTAAGCAAGGAATCTGAGCTGCTGGTGTTTCAAATCCGGTCAGTTTCAAAAGACAGGCTCGTAGAAAAATTAGGAAATATCGATCCTGAGGAACTCGAACTTGCAATCAGAACCCTGAATGATTTATTAAAATATTAGCAAATCTTTTCCTGACCATAAATAGATCCTTATGTATCCGGACAGACTCTGCAACCAGCAGTGACAACCTTACTCCGGCTTTGGAAAATCCCTTATGGGGCTGTACCGGACATAAGATTCGAATATTTCCTTATCCGGACCGACCACGCGGGGATCTCCTGATCTTTCAAGCTCTCTAAGCAATTCAGTTTTCATCTCCTTTTCAATAGTGCTAAACCTGGGATTGCCGTAAAGATTGGTAAGACAATATGGATCTTTCTTAACATCGTATAATTCAAATTCCGGCCGTTTTGCATAAGCCCGGTCAAAATACCTTTTCAGATTGGGATCATTGTGGTTTTCAATCAGGAAGGATTTTGAGGGACTGGCATCTACATCTGTGAAAGCCCAGTCAGAGTGATGGATCCCTTTTTCATCTATACCGTACATAGGGCGTAATTTTCCTGTTTCTGTGTCTATTGCCTGCGGATCACCTGCCGGCCAGAGTTCAGGTTTCAAATTCCAGATAAGAAGATATTGCTCACTTCGTATTGAACGCAGAGGATATCCCAGATTATTCCATCTGGACGATGAATGACGCTCCCTGCCTGCGAATACGTATTTCTTTGTCTCATCAACGATACCGGATTTACCCGATTTCAGAATATTAACAATGCTTTTCCCGAAGATCGGCATCATTCCTTCCGGTTTCGTATTTGTCATCTCCAGTATTGTCGGAGCCATATCAGCAAAGCTTACAGGATCATTCACTATCCTGTTCCCGGGAAATCCTTCAGGATAGCTTATCGCCAGTGGTACATGTACGCCGTACTCATAGCTGAGAGCTTTCCCCCTCGGGAAGGGCATTCCGTTATCTCCCGTCACAATAACAATAGTATTATCCAGCTCTCCGACTGAATCGAGATAATTCAGAATTCGTGTAAGATGAAGATCGAACCACTCAATTTCCACCGCATAATCAAGCAGATCTCCTCTTATAATGTCATTATCAGGCAGAAATTCCGGAACCTCGACCAGTGCCGGATCTTTCCCGTTACGCCTCCAGGAGTCTTGCTCATATGCTCTGTGAGGCTCAGTTGCGCCATACCAGAAATAAAAAGGCTGCCCCTCATGTCGTTTCTTCATAAAATCGAGGAAATTGGCATAATAATTAGTCGCTCCGATTCCCCCTGCAGGTCTTTCATCGGAAGGATCACCTTTTTTATATTGAATGGAATTATAAGCCTTTCCTGCTGCATTTTCCTCCCTCCATAATGAATCCAGCTCATTTCGTGCATACTGAAAAGGTCCGACTCCCTTTCCTGTGAATCCTGTATGATAGCCGTTTGCCTTAAGGGCATCGGCAAACGGTACATATTTCTTCAGCCAGCTGGATGCGTGTTGCCCGCTCGACTCATTTTGCCAGTGATAACGACCTGTGACCAGAGAGCTTCGCGAGGGTGCTGATCCCGGAGAACCTGCAAAACAATTTGTAAAAAAGATTCCGCTATGGGCGACCCGGTCAAATCCGGGGGTATTTACAAATTTACATCCGGCAAAACTCGTATGTACAAATGACTGATCGTCACTGATTGCAATCAGAACGTTGGGATGCTTGGTGTCCTTCCTTTCTTTCGAAAGACATGAGCTGAGGATAACTCCTCCACCCAGTGAACAGATTACGGCAGTTGAAAGAGCTTTCATAGGCTTTATGATTTGGTCAGATCATGTCAATTTATGCTTTTCTTTCGGAGAATCCGATTAAATAAATTTTGAAGTATCATTTTTAACTATTTTTCACATTCTGATGGATTTGTTTTGAAATATTCATCAAAATCATTGTCCAAAAAGGAGCATGTTAAAGCAAAAAGAAGCTACCTAAATTAAGGTGTATTATTTATTTCTTTTTGAATGCAAATGTGAATCAGATCAGTTAAAAGTACTTTAGTTATAAGAGTATTGAATATATTACCTGAGCTATATCTCTTAATTTTTTACCTTGTATTTCTAAATTATTAATTATACTTTTGCCTTGTATTTCTAAATAGTTTCTTAATATGAAAAGGGTTATAACTGAAAAACTGGTCGAATGGAAAAACCAAACCAACAGGAAACCACTTATTCTAAGGGGAGCAAGACAGGTTGGGAAGACCTGGATTATTAATGATTTCGGAAGAGACTATTTTAACGGTCGGATTCATGTTGTAAATTTTGAGAAACGGCCTGACTGGCATGCAATATTTAATCTGAATTTTGATGTTAAAAGAATTGTTTCTGAATTAGAAATTATTTTAAACACAAAAATCGTTACTGGTGAAGATCTGCTTTTTTTCGATGAGATACAGAGTTGTCCCCGTGCCATTATGGCATTAAGGTATTTTTATGAGGATTTGCCTGGCCAGCATATTATTTCTGCAGGGTCACTCCTTGAATTTGCTTTCCGGGATATTCCCATCCCGGTTGGCAGAATCCGGTTTTTAAATATGTATCCTTTGAGTTTTCACGAATTTCTACTTGCAACCGGGAAACCCGGATTAGCAGAAATTATTAAGGCGCCTCCTGAAAAACTTTCAGATACAATACACCAATCGCTGTTAAACGAATTACGTAATTACTTCTTTGTCGGGGGAATGCCTGAATGTGTTGAAAATTTTTCCAGTACTGGAAGAATGCGGAATGCTTTCGAAATACAGCATAATCTGGCCGATACATTCAGACAGGATTTTTCAAAATATGCCCCTTTTGCAGATAAACGTTGCCTGAATATTGTTTTCTCATCTGTTGCAAAAAGTATTGGCAGGCAAATAAAATATTCTCATTTATCACCTGATTTTTCGATAACTACTATTAAGAAAGCATTTGAATTATTGAGGCAGGCACAGGTAATCAGGAAAATACCGGCGGCCAGTCCGGCAGGAGTACCCCTGGAAGCTTCGGCATCCGAAAAAAAATTTAAAGCGTTGATGCTTGATATCGGGATTATGCAACAATTATGCGGCTTACCTGTTGATGCTGAAATGCATCAGGCTGATCTGCTCACTATTCATAAGGGGGCGATGGCTGAACAGTTTGTAGGACAGGAATTTGTTGCAGTTTCAGAAAATGACGCCTTGAATTACTGGTCGAGAGAAGAAAAGAGCAGTACCGCCGAAGTTGACTATTTATTGAGTGGAAAGGGAAGAATATACCCTGTCGAAATTAAAAGTGGGTCAGCAGGACGTCTCCGGAGTTTGCATCTGTTGTTGAACACCTACCCTGAATGCCCGTATGGTATAGTGCTTTCAACAGCGCCATATGCCAAACTTCACGATCAGAAACTGGTATTCCTTCCAATTTATTATGCTAATCAGGCAGGAATTGATCCGGGTCAGTTTGAATAGCGAGACTTTGCCTTATATTCTTCCCAGGTCTTCATTGATCCTTTCAGGATTTCAACTATATCTCCCTTAAGGTTATAGCATTGTAATCCGATTGGTCCGGAATAACCATTGTCAATCAGTAATTTCACAAACCGGTAAGTATCAAATGATCCCTGACCCAAAGGCTGAATCAGCCGGTCCCACCCGAATTGTTTTGTGTCACCGTCGTCAGCACCGCAGATATTAACAGCGAACAAATACGGAGCGAACTCCTTAATCTTCATATCAATCCCTTCAGAGCCTTCAACTTTCAGCAGATGACAGAGATTCATTGCCGCTCCATAATTCTTCCTGTCAACCATTACGGCAAGTTTTACACTGTGAGCCACCGTTTCACAGTATGTATTAATATGAGGATAAGTACATAACCTCACACCATATGAAGCAGCATAATCCGAAAGCTCACGAAGTATCCTGGAAACCACCTGGTCTCCGGCTTCCTTTTCATCTTTGAAATTATTGCTCTGCAGAGTGAAATACATAATTTCTCCATCGGTGGATGCCGCTATCATTTCTTTTATCTGAAAGGCAACTGAATCATTCAGTATGCCATCGGCTTCAAAAGGAAGTGCCACATAATTGACAGGCATCTTAAGACCCTCCCTTTCGAGGGCGTCCTTAAGTGCAAAAAAGTCATTATAGCCAAAGCCCTCCAATCCGTCAAAACCGATTGACTTTATTAATCCCGCCTTTTCCTGAGGTGTTTCTGGAGCATTTGTAAATCCGCTAAGTGTATTCTGGGCGTAAAAAACGTTATCCAACTCCTTTGTAGAACAGCTAAGGGATGTAGCCAAAATTGTACAGACAAGTATTATAAGGGAGGGATACTTTTTCATGCTCAGAATTTTATCAGTAATTGTAACCGGGACAGATCCTGTTGTAACTCCACTTATCTCTCATTTCTCTTTTCATGAATTTATCAGCTTCGGGATCATTTATGAATTTTTCTTTATCCACATCCCATTCCAGTTTCCGGTTCAGCTTCAAAGCAATATTGCCGCAATGCAAAAGTGTGCTTGTCCTGTGTGCTGATTCAGGAGAATTAATTGTTTTCCTGCCGGTTCTGATGCATTCCAGGAAATTTATAAACTCGTCATTCCCGGTCGGCAAGGTTATCTTCTTTTCCGAGAGATCAAAGACTTTTTCATTACTTGCTGCAGGTTCCTGGTTCCAGCCAACCGATTCCACCCAGCCTTCTTCACCTTCAAGCCGGATAGAGGCATCACCGCCTTTTACTCTCATCGTTATATTATTCGCATATTTATATTGTATGTCAAACTGATACGCTGTATTGAAAATGCCATCATTA
>JAKQPD010000079.1 GCA_029564935.1 Bacteroidota bacterium | reverse complement strand
ACACCCTGGGCAAAAAATGCACTTATTCTTGGAAATAACTTCAGTAGTCTGAAACCAGGTACAGCTGCAGTAGTTCTTGGAGAGAAATCGATGAATTGTACCGTTATAGGAACCGGCAAAGAAAAAGTCCTTGATCTTGGTGAAGGAAACAGGGTCACAGGGATGAAGAAGGTACCGGGAGGTCATCATTTTGGTCCTGCAATAAGGGATAATTTCCGGATGCACCGGGGAATGAGGCCTCATTGAAAATCTATAAAATTATCAGCGCGGAGTCTCCCCTATAATTGTTTACCGGTCTTTTCTGATCATAAGGGAACATAACCGTTGTTTCAGCTCCGCACTTTTTTTATAATCTACGTATTAAAATACGTTTTTTAATACGTTTTTTAATACGTAGATTTCAATCACTCTCCACTCATCTCTCACTTCTCAAAGCTATCTGAAAGCTGGCAGTTGGCAGTTGGCAATTGGCAGTCGGCAATAGACAAAATTTCAGACTCATCGCTCATCCCTCACGCCTTCCCCTTCTACTCTTCTTTCCTCACGCCTCACACCTCATCCCTCATACCTCTCCTCATCACCCCCTCTCCCCCTCTTTCCGTTTAGTTCCTTCCCAGGTAAACCGCCAGTTTCAGCAGATCATCACGAGAATCAAAGCTGATCTTCTCCGATCTCAGAAATTCTTCAATATTCTTCTTCTGCCCGGGAAATATCTTTAATACATTTCTTCTGCTGAACGGCAAGAACTCCCCTGAGGGGACTGAAAAGAAATATTCTTCCGTTTTGCGGAAAACCCAGTCTTCGTTAGGTACCATATCATAGATCCTTCCGTCAACAGGCACTGTATTATAGGTGTCTACAGTTGATGTCCTGTTGATTGTTCCCATCGCACCTTTCCTCAGGATATCTTTGAGGCTGATATTTTGTTTCAGACCCACCCTTACAGGTCCGTTGCTTATCAGTCTGATATATCCGTTTTCAAGCAGAAAAGTATCTATTCCGATGATTATAGAATGGATTTCTTTTTTATTGGTGATGGTAAGTGTATCGCTGTTCCTGATAAATTCCATTTCTCCGAAGAGGAAATTATAATTCAGCCTGGCATTATTGTGGTTCCCGTTATTTAAATTTACCTCGCCTTGCGTAAAATCCGGGTAAAGGTATCTTTTTACCGGAGGGAAACATTCAGCTACCCTTATCCCGGCCGGAACTATGACCTCATCGGGGATCTGAGCATTCAGAGTAAAAATAACTATCAGGAACAACAGTAAAGTTAACAGGAGCTTTTTCATTATAAAAGTAAATGAATTCATTCTTTTCAGAAAAATTTTATCACCTAAAAGTTATGTTATAAATTTACATAAAAAGTCCGTAATCATGAAGAAACTCAGAATTTCTGCCACCATCACTGTGATCCTGGGAGTTCTCTCAGTTAATGCAATGATGTCAATGTTCCTGGCCCTTTGTGATATTGCCGATCCTACTGAGCCTGTTAAAACGGAATGGAGGGTTGTCGGGATTGGCATGATCATTCTGGGTGCTTTTATAATTTCTACTTTCATAACTGTAGGATATCTCCTTAAATCCATAAAGCTGACCAATACGATGGCGGTTTCTCCTGCCGCTGAGAACTGATAATCAATGATATGAAGCAAAAACAGACCCGCCGCGATTTTGTCAGGACTTCAGGCATGGCTGCACTTGGGATAGGAATAACAGGCGCCAATCAATTTGCTGTTCAATATATCTCCCTGAATAAAGCCGGTCCCGATAGTTCTGCCATTTCTGATATCAGCTTGCCTTTTGTACCTGTGAGGGCTGCCAGCTGGTGGTGCACGCTTGAGGATATACTCTGGCCTCAGAAAAAAATCACAGACAGGATAAAACGAAGGGCTGAAGCTTTTTCAAAAGCAGGGATTGATACTGCAATCAATTTCGGTTTCCATATAAGATTCGATTTTTCAAATTATTTCGGCCAGTTACATGGCTATTATGCAAACGTCTGTGAAGAATTGCATAAATATGATATAAAATTCCTTGATCACTATTCCTGCAATCATGTGGAAAGGCCGCGCGGGGAAGATGAATTCAGGAAACTTCACAAGGGACAACGTCACCATATTCTGTTGTTTCATGATCCTGTTGCTGCCGCACATGCACAGTATGAAGGGCACTTATTCAATGACCTCTGCGAAACAGATATACGTGACGGAAGCCGTGGTTATGCAAGACAATATCAGCTGGAGGTATTTTGCCATAATAATCCGGGATTCCTTGATATGCATAAAAAATATCTTCTGCGGCTGTTAAAAGAAGTACCTCTCGATGGTATGGAAGTGGATGATATGTGCGATTATGCAGGACTGACAACCTGCGGATGTATACATTGCCGCGAAAGGTTTCGCAGGGTTTACGGTCATGAAATCCCGCCCTTTAATGACAGCAATTTCTGGGGCGATACAACCAAAAGTATGCTCCTCTGGGGAAACTATGATAATCCTGTTTTCAGGGACTGGATAAAGATGAAAGCTGATTCGGTTGCTGATCATGTAAAAATGGTGAAAAATGTGATAGGTGATAAACCTTTGATGACTTGTTGTTCAAGTACAGGACCGATAACACTGAATTCAATTGCGCTAAATCTGGAGCGGATGGCTCCCCACCTTGATCTGTTCATGCTTGAAAATGTCGGTACCAACATAAGATCTGTTGATTGGGTCAGAATGGATGCTGAAGCTCTGCAACAGAAAGATATTGCATTGAAGAGAGGCAATGCACCGGCTCTTGCACTAAGTTATACTATCTACGAAAAAGGTGGTTACCTGGGATGGAGCCTGAGCCGGTTCTGGGGAGTGGCAAACTGGAGCAGCACTCTTAATCAAAGATTAGAGGAAGATCCTGCCGATGCAATGGAAACCGAAGATATTGTTGGCCCTCTTAACAGATGGGAAATTAAAAACAGTAACCTTAATTATCGTGAAGCTAACGATCTGGCTGAAGTAAGACTTGTAAGCAGCAGCCTTTGCAGAGATAACGGATGGAGAGATAATGACGGTTCAGAACAATGGGACAGGGTCAGAGCATGGTCAGAACAGCTTGTCATCAATAATATAGGCTATCGTATCGTCCGCTCTTCTGAATTATCTGATCCGGATGCTCTTTGCAGTGAAAATACCCCGTTGATCCTCGATGGCCTCGGCTGTGTTTCAGAGAACCAGTTCAATGCCATAAATACTCTTCTCAGAAACGGTGGCATTGTATGGCTGGGCTTACCTTTTGGAACCCACGACGAAAAGGGTTATAAAAGAGATGTTCCCCTTTCAGTGAAATTGTTGAAAAGAAAGACAAATAATTTAATACTGAGAAAAGATTTATCTATTTCCGGATTTCTTAATTATTTATTAGTTAAGACCAAATTCCACCCTGTATTAGTCCAGCTCTCAGGAGATCCCGGCTGGGCTGCCAGGATAAGATTTTATAACAAAAAACCCGTAATCCATTTTTTAAACAGAAAACTTGTTGCAGTACCTCATCCTGCATTGAAAGATATTCCCGGCAATCCGATTTTAAAGGATATTGAATCTCATATTGAAGATAATCACCTTGTTTTCAAAGTCAATGCCGGTAAATTAAAACTAAAGGATCTTTATGCCTGGAGTCCCGAATCAGGAGACTTATCCCGGCATGCAGGTATAGTTGCTACAGAGAAGGGTTATTCAACCCTGGATATCAACCTGGAAGGCATCAAAATATATGCTGTACTGCAATAAGATCTTTTGTCTTACCGGTGAAATGCCTTTGAAATGAATCCAAGCACTTCCGGAAGAGCTTCCCTCCAGTATTGCCAGGTATGGGATCCATCCCTTACCCTGTATTCATGAGGGATTTCTTTCTGGCGCATTGCAATATGCATCAGTGAATTACCTTCATACAGAAAATCATCATCCCCGCAATCGATGTACCATCGAACAGCCGCTTTCTTATCATCCGGCATATTCTCAATAAGGTATAATGCATTATGCTGATTCAGGTAATTTGTTATCTGCTCTGTTGTAAGGCCAGCGGTATCTGCAGCTGCAATCCTGCCGCGATCGGCAGAACGAGTCCTGACTGATGCGCTCAGAGGACATGCTGCTGCAAACATTTCGGGATGATGAAGTGCATATAATACAGTACCTCCTCCACCCATTGATAAACCTGCAACAGCCCGGTATTGCTTCTCTGCCCGGATCCTGTAAGTTTTTTCTATAAAGGGTATGAATTCCTTAAAGAAAAAATCCTCATACTGAAAATCTCCCTTCATCGTATTAAAATAACCCCTCCTGCCGGTATTCGCATCAGGCATAACAATAATAAGCGAAGTCGATACACCTTCATTTATAGCCTTATCGGCAATTTGCTTTACTTCACCGAACTGAACCCAGCCCGTCTGATCATCTCCCGCACCATGCAAAAGGTAAAGTACAGGATAACTCCTGTTAGATGTTTCATAATCCGGAGGAAAATAAACCGAATATTTCCGGTCCATTTTAAGGATCTGGCTCTTCATTGAAAGATTATCAAATACTTTCCCCGTCTGTCCGGATATTAAGGATGGAAAAACAAGGATCATTAACAAATAACAATAAGATTTTTTCATTTTCCGGCAATTATTTTGGTTACCCAATAATATTGAATTAATAGAATGATTCAAAGCAAAAACAACAAAAAGAACATGCAGATGTAATGAAAAAGAAAGAATATTAACTTAGCCGGAATTAATATTATCTTTAATCAGGAAATCGAATAATCAATCAATCAATCCAATAATTAATAATATCTGTATGAAAATAAATATTTCAGTACTTATAATTATGTTCTTTCTGGCCATCGGTCTCCGGGC
>JAKQPD010000078.1 GCA_029564935.1 Bacteroidota bacterium | reverse complement strand
GGCAAATCCGTAAATCTTATCTGAAAGGTAGCGGTCACCAAGTCCCGGTTTCGTTACCGGGAAAACCCTTGCCATACTGTGAGGTCTGTTTACTGTCGGAGCTTTGGTCGTCAGCAGAGGGGCAACCCCTCCGATGTTCGGATCAACATATCTTGTAACATCCGCATTATTGCATGCTGCAAGCAGGATTAAAAAAGCCAGTATTCCCCGGAATTTTCTCATATTCATAGTTTTTTAAGGTATATTCAGAATTCAATTTCAATAAATCTGACCTCAAAGGGTTTCAGCTGAATTGATGAAAGAGGCTGTCCTATCTGTTTTCCTGTTGAACTAACTTCAATCATTCTTTTGATTGTCTGACCCGGAACGGCCGACGAGAGTTTAAGCTCGGCTGTTTGCCCTTCCAGCTCCCGGAAATGAAGCAGGACAGTCCCTTTACCTTTAAAAGCGGGACGACTGTTTATAAGTATGGCATTTGGAGAACCGGTTATCTTTAATGTTTCCAGGGACGGGGCTTTTAACTCATCCGCACCTGCCGGGAATGTTCTTGTGGGGAAGGGATTTCTTTCGCCCCATGCATATTTTGTAGCATAAGTATTTGTTGTATCTGATGTTGATGTGATCTGGTAGCTCCAGCTGAAAGCACCTTCCTGATATGCTCTGAAATTCGTGAACCAGTAATTATTCATTACCCAGGAATAAAGCCAGGGTTTCCCTTTTTTAGGATAACGTTCGAATTTCCCCATATTGAAATCACTGAAATGCCATAAAGGTATTTCATCACTGACAACAATGATCTGGCCTGCCTTGCCCCTGACCGATACGAAATTCTGTGCCACATTCCAGTCGGATGAGGATCCTGGCAGTTGTTGTCCCTGTGTAAGCGTTCCCCCGATTGTTTCAAACACAATCCTTGATTCGGGCAATGAGAACGGGAAGGCAACATACAAAGCTTCAGGATCGGTAAGTATAAGCTTGTTAGCCATAAATTTGAACTCGACCTTTTTAACATTCTTGTAAAGTCTTATCTCAGTAATAATCCCTTTCGGAGATCCTTCGGTTCCTTTTTCAAATCCGTCAAGATCGGAGGTTATCCTGACACTTTCCCACACGCTGCCATTCTCTCCGTTTTCCACTTTCACATTTACAGGAGTTGTACGGTTAAACGGCGGAGTATCTCTTTTTACAGAAGTTTCACGTACAGGCTGGCCAATCTGATATTGATTTTCATGGTCGATAAGCTCCCGGTTAAGGTCTTTGTCAAAAAGACTGCTAACCGATCCTGTTGATTTATCAACGACAAGCTTATAAAACCTGTTTTCCAGGATGCCGGCAGAAGACGGATTCACAGAAGGTGCCGGTTCTGTGGAGACCTCAACCTTAAGGGCTTTATAACCCATAGCTGGTATATCGCTGACCTCAATGATCCACCATGCACCTTCACGGCGTCTCGTAAGGATCTGTGCTGCAACTTCCTTTCCGGTTGATATATCGATGATCTTTACCTTGTTTTCCACAGGTATCACCTCATTGTCGATGAAGATCTTTATATCTCCTGAACGTGTCCATCCCATAGAATTTATTACATATATAACCGGATGAGCTGCTTTTTTGAGGAAGGGCTGAAATCTTGCAAGAGCTTCTTCATTGAGCAGGGTAACTTTTTTAAGCGCTTCCCAGGCATAGGCTCCCTTCTGAAGCCATTGTTTGGTCGAATTCTCCGAATACGGGTGGCTTATACTCTCATCTGC
>JAKQPD010000071.1 GCA_029564935.1 Bacteroidota bacterium | reverse complement strand
TTCACGATCGAAATCCTGGCTGAATTCTTCTGTTTCAGAGTTATCTGCTGAAAGCTCAGGCAAGGTGTCGGGGAATACTGAACCGTTCTTATTCAGTTCCAGTCTTCTGTCAATATCATGTGTCAGAAAAATCAATTCCGGCTTTGTAAGGTTAGCTATATACCTGTAATTCTCTTTTTCGATATTGGGATCGAGGGGGATGCAGACATTACCCGACTTAATAACAGCCAGATATGCCTTCAGGAGGAACAGATTATTAACCGACAGAATAAATATATTCTTGTTTTGTCCGACCTTCTTTTCAATCCAGCCGGCAAGGTTCAGGCATGAGCGGAATAGTTCTTTATAAGTGATCTCCTCTTTTCCTGCAAGAAATAGTTTCCCGAGATTTGAGGTGTTTTCGAAGAAATAGTCAAAGGCGTTCATGGAATAATGTTGAAGAGTTTCAGATTTTCAAAGTTTCAGTGTTTCAAAGTTTCAAGGTTTCGTGGAATACTAACCTTGAAACCCTGAAACCCAGCCTTCGCCAAGGCTACGGCTGGCAAAGCCTGAAACATAATACTATCCTTTTCCTTGCTCAAACAGTAATCAGCAGGTAAATATATATAAAATTCGTGATAGTTCCCAACCGGTTATGGATTAAGATATTAACCATCCAATGCACAGAGATCAGGGATAAGTAACGAAGCAGTGACCGATGACCTATGAACTGCAAAATTTTGTAATGAGTCAGATACAAAAAAGTGCATATAATGGAATACTTCTTATATTGTTCTCTTTTCCGAAGTTTTTGGTAGAAACTCTGTATGCATAGGGTGGAGAATATCGCCTGATAAACTCATTCAGACTTTTTGAACGAACGTTATCGGAAGATTTTACTTCAACAGGAATCGCAACCCCGCCTGTCTGTATCACAAAATCGACCTCAGCCTTACCACCTGACTCCCAGTAATATGGTGTATATCCCCTGGAGACAAGTGCTGTGGCAACATAATTCTCTGCCAGAGCCCCTCTGAATCCGGGGCCTATATAGCCTTCAGACGTGAGACTTTTTTCAGTCAGTCCGGTCATTTCAATTAGTAATCCTGTATCGGAATGATATAGTTTAAATGCTGCCGGATCATAATATGCCATCAGGGGAATGCGACCTTCAGAAATCCTGTGACAGGCCAGGATAATCCCTGAAGCTTTTAACCACTCGATTGCTGAACCATACTCAGCAACTCTTGCCCCGCTTTTTATGACTTTATATTGAAACTTATGGTTTTCCTTTGCTAATTGCAATGGAATGGATTTATATGCAGCAATTATACGAACAGTCTCCGATTTTCCCGCATGTTTTGCCATATCAGCAATTTGAGAATTATTGATATTACTTTTTACTATGCTGGTTATCAAATGATCCCTTGTTTCAATATATCGGCTTAATGCATATGGCATACCTCCCGTAAACAAATAAGTTCGGAAATGTCCGATTAATGTGTCGTGTATTGAGCATTGACTTAATGATAAAAATGAATTACGGATAATATCTGATGCTGGTTGTTGCCCAATGGCCCATAAATATTCCTCGAAGTCCAGAGGATACATATTAATCATTTCAACTTTTCCCACAGGGAATGAACTGTCGTTCAGGTTTAAGGTTACACCAAGCAAGCTACCTGCAGCTATTATATGATATTCCGGAGCCTCTTCTGCAAAATATTTCAAAGAAGTAAGTGCCCTGCTGCACGCCTGAATTTCATCAAAAAAAATAAGACTTTTCTCCCCGGCTATTGTTTCTCCGGTAATAACTGATAATTCACTCAATATCCGTCCTGGAGAAAGATCCTGCTCAAAAACCTTATGAAGCTCAATATTACTTTCAAAATTCAAATAAGCAAGAGAATAATAATTTTTCCGGCCGAATGACAGTACTGAATATGTTTTTCCGACTTGTCTGGCACCTTGTATAATAAGAGGCAGTCTGTTTTTTCGCTTATGCCAGTCCTCAAGTACTCTTTCTATTTTACGTTCCATTTAATGTTATTTAAATGCACTAATATGTTCTTAAAAGTGTAAAGATATAACATTTATTATAATTTTAGCTTATTTTATTCATTTAATTCGTGTTTCCATGTTGCAAACCTTTGGCTTCCTGAGGAGTTGTTAAATTCCCTGCATCGCCCACCGAAGCTTTCCTTGTCCTCCGTAGCCTTGGCGGAGGAGGACTTTGACCTCCGTAGCTTTCTTTGACCTCCGTAGCTTTAGCGGAGGAGGTAGCGAAGGAGGTAACCCCTGCATCGCCCACCGAAGCTATAGCGTAGGTGGGAAACCCTACAAATTGTCGTTAGAAAAAATGTATCGAAATACAAAAAGACATTGGTAAAAATGTAGCTAAATACAAAATGTCGTTGAAATAAATGTAAAAATATACAAAAAGACGTTAAAGTATATGTATATTTGTACAAAAAACTATGTATCGAACGAAAATTGAAGATTTGAAAACCTGGAAGAATTCAGTTTCCCGCAAACCTCTGATCATACGGGGTGCAAGGCAGGTTGGAAAAACGTGGCTCATGAAGGAGTTCGGAAGAATACATTATGAACAAACAGTTTATATCAATTTTGAGAAGGATAAAAGGTTTCATAGCCTTTTTACTGACGATTTTGATATAAAAAGGATTATTACTGCACTGAAGGCAATATCAGGATTAACTATTGTACCGGAAAAAACACTTATAATATTTGATGAGATTCAGGCTCTGCCGGAAGCAATAACTGCACTAAAATATTTCCAGGAAGATGCACCTTCCTATCACATTATTGCTGCCGGTTCTCTTCTTGGAATGGCACTTCATTCCAATATCTCATTTCCGGCAGGTAAAGTGAATTTTATGGATTTATCTCCATTGACATTTACAGAGTTTCTTACCGCAACCGGTGAGAAATCCATGTCAGAAATTCTTTTAAGCCAGGACTGGAAACTGATCACATCGTTTAAATCAGCTTTTATTAACCACCTCCGGCAATATTATTATGTGGGGGGGATGCCGGAACCTGTTCAGAAATTTACTGAGAATAATAATTTCACTGACGTTCGGAATATTCAGAAGGAGATATTGAATACTTATGAGCTGGATTTTTCAAAGCATGCGCCTTCTGATATTATTCCGCGCGTCCGTATGTTATGGAATTCAATCCCTTCACAACTTGCCAAAGAAAACCGGAAATTCATTTATGGCCTGGTAAAAAAAGGATCGCGTGCAAAAGATTATGAATCTGCCTTGTCGTGGTTGACTGATTGTGGTCAGGTGCATAAAGTTTGCAGAGCAAATAAACCATCAATTCCCCTGAAGGCTTATGAGGAGAGAGAGGCTTTCAAATTATTCCTTGTCGATGTGGGTCTTTTATCAGCTATGGGTGAAATTGATCCGGGAACCCTCATTGAAGGGAACAGGATATTCACTGAATTTAAGGGTGCTTTAACAGAACAGTATGTTCATCAGCAGCTAAATAGTTCTGATAATTACGTTATTTACTATTGGACAGCCGAAGGAGCAACCTCTGAAATCGATTTTCTCCTGCAATATGACGGACTTGTTGTTCCTGTTGAGGTAAAAGCAGAAGAGAATCTGCAGGCAAAAAGTCTGAAATCTTTCTGTCAGAAATTTAATCCTGAGCTTGCTGTAAGAACCTCTATGTCGGATTTCAGAAAAGAAAGCCGGCTTATCAACATTCCACTCTATGCTATAGGATTGCTGAAAGAGATAACCGTCCGGGAAAAGTTATAATATGTTTGGGTGTAATAGCATAATTATTAAAGGTCAGCGTTATTCAGGTATTGACAGATAACATATAACGTCATGAAAAAAAATCTGAAAGCAAGAGAAATAATTTTCACGATAATCGATAATCAGATTAAGAATAATGATCCGCCTGATACATTAAAAGTTTTCAACAAACTTAAAAGCCAGGGATATAGTGAATTCGAAACTAAACAACTGATAGGACAATGCGTTGCTGTTGAGATATATAATATGATGAAATATAAGAAACCTTCTGATAATGAGAGATATATCAAAAATTTAAATAATCTTCCAAAAGAACCATTTGAATAAGTCATGGAAATAAGCTTTACGAAAAACCAATATCAAACACTCCTTCAACTTTTATATCCTGGAGAGTGGGTTGTATCACTCACAACTCATCGCTTATCGCTCACTGCTAAACCTCAAGTTGGCAGTTGGCAGTTGGCAAAAAGCAGTCCTCCTTCGCTACCTCCTTCACTGGGGCTACAGAGAACAAAGTCCTCCTCCGCTACCTCCTTCGCTGGAGTTACGGAGGTCAAGGAAAGCTATGGAGGGCAAAGTCCTCCTCCACCAAGGCAGCAGAGGACAAATTTGGCATGTAGTCAGTATTTGATTAATAATCCTCGTTTAAAGTCAGCCAAATTTAATAATCTTTCATATATTTGCAATTCGCGAATCGCGAATCAAAAAATATATTAACCATGAAGAAACATAGTGGAATGCGACCTCAGGATATCCTTGTATTATTAAGGATAACTTCATTAAGAGACTCTGAATGGTTGAATCTTGATATAGCTAAATTCTTGAAAATAAGTCAATCAGAGATTTCTGAAGCCTTGAACAGATGTAGAATCGCACGATTAATAGACGGGGACAAACGGAAGGTGTACAAAAATTCTTTTAAAGAGTTTCTTATCTATGGATTAAAATATGTTTTTCCTGCAGAACCGGGTGCTTTAGTCAGAGGCATACCAACTGCACATTCTGCAAGCCCAATAAAAGAGCATATAACCTCCATCTCTGAAAATTTTGTCTGGCCATATTCTAAGGGAATCCTGAGAGGGCAGACAATTGAACCTCTTTACAGCACTATTCCGATGATCGTTCAGGATGATCATTTGTTTTATGAATTACTGGCCATAATCGATACCTTAAGAGTAGGCCGGGTTCGGGAAATTAAAATAGCGATAGAAGAATTAGATAAAAGATTATAAGATGCTCAGTACGAATATCATTATGCTGCAAATCGTAGCAGGTGGTCTGGAAGATTTAAGGAAGAAGTAGTATTTGTTGGAGGAGCAGTAACAGAATTATATGCTGATGATCCAGCTTCTTCAGATATAAGACCAACATTAGATGTTTACTTTATGTTCTGATTCTGACAGGATTGAAATGATTGGGGCACTAATTACAGATATCTCTTTATTAGATTAAAATTGACAAACTATAAACACTTTGCAGTTTATACAAGCTAACATTCAATTCAAATTTCAAAAGGACGCGGAACCCTGAACCCAGCCTTCTCCGCCAGTTGGCGGATTCGGCTGGCAAAGCCTGAACTTTGAACCATCCTTCGCCACCTCCTTCGCTTGGGCTA
>JAKQPD010000047.1 GCA_029564935.1 Bacteroidota bacterium | reverse complement strand
TCAGATGTTATTAACGGTCAATACGATTTAACTGATAATGATGGCCTTTTCTCATTATATACTGAGATGTATGGAAATATAAAAATCCGGTTCGAGGATATCGATTTGAAGGAAAACGGATCTTTTCAGAATAAGGATACTCTTCTGACTGTGATCAAAGAAAAGGTTTTCCCGGATATCAATCTCAATGAGAACTGAATGTTATCGGCAATCAAAAAGATAGCATTCCGGAAATTCAGGGAATCAGAGACTAAGCTGCATGAATTGAACTATTTATTCTGGGAATGTACAACACGGTTCATTCTCGGTTGCCTGCATTGCGGAAGTGATTGCTTAAAAGATGGTTCTGTTAAAGATATGCCGGTTTCGGATTTTCTCCGTGCACTTGATACGATCAAATTACCTTCGGGAAATTTAACAGTTGTACTGACAGGAGGTGAACCCCTGTTACGGAAGGATATTGAGATTTGCGGAAGGGAAATCAGAAAACGCGGAATGCGCTGGTCACTTGTCACTAATGGCCACTTATATGATCAGCAAAGGCATAATTCACTGCTGAATGCCGGTCTTGGTGCATTAACTATCAGTTTAGATGGTTTGGAAAATTCTCATAACTGGCTGAGAAATTCAAAGATTAGTTTCAAGAAAGTCGATGAGGCAATAAGTTTGGCTGCCAGTTCATCCCGCCTGAACTTTGATGTGGTAACCTGTGTCAATACACGCAATATTCATGAACTCCCTCAGGTCCGCGATTATCTCATTCAGAAAGGTGTTAAAGCATGTAGATTATTTACAATAATCCCGAAAGGCAGGGCAAAAAACAATCCTGAATTGTTCCTGACAGACAATCAGTTTAAAGAGTTGATGGACTTTATAAGTAATTGCAGAAAAAATGCGGTTATTGATGTAAAATTCAGCTGTGAAGGATTTGTCGGAGAATATGAATTGAAGGTCAGGGATAGTTATTTCTTCTGCAGGGCAGGAATAAATATAGGTTCAATACTGGCAGATGGTTCTATTTCTGCCTGTCCGAATATCGACAGATCATTTGTACAGGGGAATATTTACCAGGATGATTTTTTTGATATCTGGAACTCAAAGTACGAATTATTCAGGAACAGAAGCTGGACCAGAACAGGGATATGTGCAAAATGCCCTGAATATAAGGATTGTCAGGGCAACGGATTACATAACCGGGACGGGGATTTGAAAAATGTACTTGTCTGTCATTTCGGAAAGATCCAAAATGCACAATTATTGCTGAATCTGTAAACCGATTTCTGTTTTAAAAATTTTTAACTGAATTTGTTCAGAACTCCGAAATCAGCGAAAACCATCTTCCTGCTGAGGATCCCCATACTTCTTTATAAGTAGCCGTATTGAATTGCGGCCAGTAAGGAGTGTCTTCGTTAAAACGTGATTGCATTCCTACAGGTATTTCACCGACAGTTTCACCCGGTAATGCGGTATATTGTTGTGCATAGTTGCTTCCCTCACCCCAGATCAGAGACTGTCCGAACGGATTTTTCCCAACTATCCAGAACAGCTGTTGTTCGGCAATATCGAGCAATTCTTTATCTTTCAGAAATTTTCCGCAAAGAGCAGCGTTTTTCCCTGTTGCCAGGTGAACAGCTGCATTTCCCTTAAATGAGAACCATACCGGGAATACACGCAGATAATGTTCTTTGTCCAGTTTAAAGCCATTTTCAAGTTGCTCTTTGAAGTCTTTTGCCGCACCTCCTCTGATGCCTACCTGTATCTGATAGAAGTTGACAGAGTCCTTAGCCTCATCAATATTGTACACTCCACTTGGCACCATACCATAAGGCTGTACATATTCCATGATCTTTTTCAGATATTCACCATATAATGCAATGGAACCTGCCCATGTTTTATAATCCGGGTGGTTTGGCTGTGTTTCACACAACATAGTTAAAGCCTGCATATAAATATGGTCACGGGACTGGTGTGTGTAATGTACGATTGATTTCTTATTAAGGTCGCGGTAGAAGAATCCTCTCAGTTTGTCTTTGTCTTTCAAAGGTTCGGTTCTCTGACACTGGATTGTATACCTGATATATTCAGAAGCAATTTCGGCATAATCTTTTTTTCCTGTCAGTTTAAAGAGAAGGCTTGCCGAAAAAGAGATGTTGGCCATGTACTGGCTTCTTGAGGCCATTGCTGCATGGTCTCCCCCACCGCCGGCACCCAGTAATTCCTCGTAACCAAGTTCTTTGAACCTTTGCACTGCAAACCCGAAATCTTCTTCTGCAACTTTCTGAAGATGATTTTTCAGCATAAGATCTTTTTCGATGATCATCGAAGCATAGGCTTCTATTCCTGCAAATACGAAGTTTTCAAATGCACGGTTATGTACTCTTACACGCCGGCGACCTTCATCGTCGAAAGTGCCTGTAAAGCCGTCGGTCCATAAATTAGTTCCCCAGGTCTGTACCCGGTAGCCATCGCCGAAACGGGTTTTCAGAATATAATCAAGACCCCACTGTGCTTCTTCCATAAGCCGGAGATAAAGATCTGTATTCCCCTTTTCTCTTGCCCTGTTAGCCATTTCGAGAATTGCAAAAGCAATCTCGCCTGTCTGCATCGTCTGCTGGGACATATCTGCAGCATCGTGCCATCCTCCATTTACAGTGAAGGTCTTCCCGTTATGTTCACCATTCAGATCTGTATGGCATACTCCGTGTTTCTCAGGAACCGGATAACCGCATCGTTCAACAAACATGAAATTTAAAACCCGCCAGGCTGAATCTTCCCAGATATTACCGTTAATATAAAACGGTCTGGTAGTAACATCTCCTGCCCGGAGAATATATTTCCCTTCCCGGGTAAAGTCCGAGAAATCTATTGTTTCAAAATTACCGATATGTGTCTTTACCGGAGTTATATTGCCTTCGTATACCATCTGCCAGGTGGTGTAATCTATAAGTTGAAATTTCCCGTTATGATTTTTAACTCTGACAATGGCTGTTTTTTTGCTGTCCCTGCCATAACCTGTTGTCGGGAATATGATACGGTTTTCTGCAGGCATCCATCCGCTTGCCACTTCGGGATTCTCAATGACCTGTAATTTTACATTGTCAACATCGAATTTAAGTGAATCCCCCATTGTACGTTCTTTTCCAAAAACTTCTATTGCGAAAGAAATCTTAGTAACCTTATCCCGGGCTAATTCGGCCATTTCAACAAAACATTCGTTCCAGCGACCGTTGATAAGATTTATTTCATGGTAACCTTCCCGTCCATATCTGTCAGGAACTTTTATTTTTCCATCGTTCTCAACATACAGATTCAGATAAATACTGCGGGCACCTTCACAATCGGGGTAAATATAGAAATGCAGGCGGTTGTATTTTTCCCAGTTTTCACTACCGATATTATAGCTTGCAAGGCAGGTACCGAAACCTAGCCCCCATCCCAGAAACTGTGATACTGTGGTCGGTGCAGTTAACCTGAGACTGTGTTTTCCATCCCTGCTGCGTTCACTGGTTTGGTAGATTGTTCCTATTCCTTTATGAGACCATTTGCCCGTATTTTCCATATCACACAGAATATCGGAAACAAGAACCTTTTTGGTCAGGCCGAAGGTTTCAAATGATTTGCTGTAATCCAGAGGCAAGGGGCTGTGGACAAATCCTGTATTACGGATATCTTCTTTAAGTTTCTCATCCACCTGCGCGTGCAGGAAAACAGATTGACAAAAAAGAATTAAAATGATCCCTGTGAATCTATTCATATTTATTAATTTATTTTAAGTGAACTATGGAATTGTCTTCGTTCGAGGCCCTGAATATATGAAATCCCGATGAAATTAACAGGTATTTTCAATTGCAATATTCATACCTCAACGCTTCTATCGGTTTTCTTTCTCCGGTCTCCATCTCTGCACGTTGAAATCCACCCCTAAATCCCCCAAGGGGGACTTTAGGTTCTGCTTTTTACTTAATTTTCAATTATTTTGATGGCATTTCTTATATCATTTTCACTTCTGAATTAGTAAATCTTATAAAGCATTGTTTCATAATAAGTCATATACTTTCTTAGTATTCCGGTTACCTCTAGTGTACCGGGTTTCCCCCTAAAGTACATTGATTTTTCCAATTCTTCCATCTTTTTACTCTTTAATTAAGCTATTAATTCAATTCAATTCGTGTCCTTAGCCCCCCTTGGGGGGATGGGGGGTAAAAGCCCCTCCCAGATGGAGGTTTTGGGTAATCCCCAGGGGATTGGGAGTAATCCCCATGGGTTTAGAAGTAAAAGTCCCCCCTCTGGGCATAGTAGTAACCGGAAAAAAATCATTTCATGAATAATGAAAGTTAAAACTTGCAGCCGTTACTGACAAAAGATTATGCAGGCTCAATTATTTTATAAACTGATGTCATCTGGATTTTTTAATTCTATATCTTTAAAATATATAAATGTGGCATATGAAACGCAGAGAAATTTTAAAAACCTTATCAGCTATTCCTGTTGCAGGAGGCATAATGTCAGTTGAGTCCCTGGTATCACAGGGAAGCCAGAAGAAGCCTGTAAATGATGCAGGTCTGTTATCAAATCCACCGGCAGGAGCACTTGCCCTTGGTCCGGATATATATCAGTCAATAGGTGTGGAACCGATGATAAACTGCAGGGGAACCTTCACAATTATAAGTGGTTCAATTGAATTGCCTGAAGTACAGAAAGCTGTTGATTATGCTTCAAAGCACCATGTCCATATTGATGAACTGGCTATGGCTGTAGGTAAGAGGCTCGCTGCTATTACAGGAGCAGAATGGGGTATGGTATCCTCAGGCTGTGCGGCAGGTCTGAAACATGTCACAGTAGCCTGCATTACAGGCGGTGATCCGGAAAAGCTTGTCAGGGTCCCTGATCTGACAGGTTTTACAAAGACAGAAGTGATAGTTCCACGCTACTCCAGAAACCAGTATGATCATGCAATAAGAAATACAGGTGTAAAGCTTATAACCGTGGAATCTATGGAAGAATTTAAGAATGCCATTAATTCCCGGACGGCAATGATCTATCTGTTCTCTGCACCACGTGAATACTACAACGGGCCGTTATCCATTGAAAATATAACTGCGGTTATAAAAGACAAAAACATACCTGTTCTCGTTGATGCTGCTGCCGAAATACTTACAATTCCGAATGATCATCTGAGAAGAGGTGCCACCATTGTAGCCTATAGCGGGGGCAAAGCGATCAGGGGACCTCAGGGTGCAGGAATTCTTCTCGGCAATAAAGATCTTCTGTTCTCAACATGGCAGGCGAGTTCTCCTCATCATGGTCCGGGCAGAGACAATAAAATAGGCAAGGAAGAACATATCGGTATGCTGGCAGCTGTTGAGGCATGGGTCAGACGAAACCACACCGAAGAAGAAAAAACCTGGATCTCGCGGATGGAGTATATTTCAAAGAAAGTTACCGGAATAAAGGGTGTGACCACACAGATCACCGAACCACAGGGAGTTGATAACCGTACTGCCCGCCTGTCAATAACATGGGATTCGGCAGTTCTGAACATTACCGGGGAAGAAGTTGCGGAAGATCTTCTAAATAATAAACCGAGGATTGCAACCGGCGGGGGACGGACCAATCCAAGGGATGGCAGCACCTCCATTTCAATCAGCGCTCAGATGATGCAGCCGGAAGATGAAAAGATTGTTGCAGACAGGATCTATAAAATCCTTTCTCAGAAACATGATAAAAAAGTTGTTGTAGTTGAACCGCCCGCTGCAAATATGGTCGGCCACTGGGATGTTTCCATAGATTATTATTCCGGCAGAGGGACACACAAACTTTTCCTTGAAAAACAGGAAGGCAATACGATCAGAGGTCTCCATAAAAGTACCTTTTCGATGCTGGATATTGCCGGTCAGATTGACGGAAAAAAGGTAAGGCTCCAGAGTAATTACTCCGATAATGCCGAATCTGTACCTTTCACTTTCGACGGGATTGTTGACGGAGATACACTTACAGGTGTACTTTATTTTGGCGAATATCGTTCAGCCAATTTTACTGCAAAACGATCAGAACAGAATCAAAGACAGGTTACTGATATTAGGGTACCCTCACACGGAGGAAAGAAAAGCGATTCATGGTAGAACCGGTACAATAGGTCCGGACAGAAGTTTTTTCCTGAAGCAAACCGGGCCACATAACATTCCACAACCTGACCTGTTGTGCATATGCAGTAATTTTTTTTATAGTATTATAGGTAAATCCATTCCCCGCCCTGGTACTGCCCTGGCTGTGGGCCTGTATATATCCAATTCTTTTCATCCTGATCTTTCAAAAAATATCATTTAACTTTATCTTCTGCCGAAAAGAAATTTTATATGACCAGACTTCAAAAAAAAAGATCGCTTATGTCAATTGTACTTTCAGTTATTTTATTGTGCCTGTTGACTTTTTTAGCCGCCCTATTTATTATCAGTCCGGGCAAACTGAAACCTTTTAAAGATCAGGAAGGTCAGGTTCCTGACGGGAGTATTTCCGAATATTTATAAATATCGGAGGAGTTAAACAGGGGATGTTTCTGAGAGGAAAGGATACAAATAATCCGGTCCTTTTATTTGTGCATGGAGGCCCCGCCTTCTCTGAGTTTTTTCTGGTTGAAAAATACCTTGTCGGATGCTCCTGTTAAAGGATTTTACACTTTTAACGAATCGGCTCATAGTCCGATGTTTGAAGAACCTCAGAGACTAAAAGAAATCTTAATTAAGGATGTACTAAACAGATCAACAACACTGGCTGATATTTTAAAATAATTGAAATGAAATTATGAAAGCATCTATGATACTTTTTGGCTACGGACCAAAGCTGGCAATATTATGTTTGCCATACATTATTCTTTCATTAGCAGTGATGTTTATGTACCCTGATTTCTTCGATCTGAAGTTCCTGGATAACATTTTATGCCAGAGCACGGGAGTCTACCTGCTAAAATCCAGTCAATAAAGATCCCGGGGTGATCGAAATGATTAGATGGTTATCTCACATACTTAAGAATGTTTCTGATGTTTGCAATCAAATAAATTAAAATGAACAAAGAAAAACAAACAATTCATGAATTTGACTTGAATGTCATTCACGAATATTTTTCAAATGTGGAAAGGCAAGGACCAGGAAGTCCTGAAATAACGCTCAAAGCATTGAGTTTTATTGACAGCCTCACTGAAAATTCTAAAGTCGCTGATATTGGATGCGGTACAGGCGGTCAAACAATGGTGCTGGCACAAAATATTCCTTGTGAAATCACAGGTATTGATTCGTGCTCAGGTTTTATTAATCAATTCAACCAAAACGCCCGGAATAAAAATCTCCACGACAGAATAAAAGGCATTATAGGCAACATGGAGAATCTCCCGTTTCAGGAGGAATATCTGGACCTTATCTGGTCGGAAGGTGCGATTTATAACATTGGATTCAATCGTGGACTAAACGAGTGGCGAAAATTCCTGAAACAGGGCGGGTATATAGCAGTTACAGAAAACACATGGTTTACTGAAGAACGACCTGCTGAAATTCAGGAATTCTGGCAAAAGGCCTATTCGGAAATAGATACAATATCGAACAAGGTTGCTCAAATGCAAAAAGCAGGTTATCTCCCGATGGCCACTTTTGTCGTACCCGAAAGTTGTTGGACAAATTATTATTCCATTATGCAAAAGACTCACGCTTCTTTTCTGAAAAAATATACCGGCAACAAAACCGCAGAAGAATTTGTAAGCTATCAGCGATACGAAGCCGAGCTATATTACAAATACAAAGCATATTACGGCTATGTATTTTATATCGGAAAGAAGATTTAGTTTCCACCGTGTGAACAATTCCTGACGATGTCGCAATAATAGCCATGATGGCGACTACGACAACAAGGACTGAAATGACTTTTTTGTTATTCATCAGAATTAAAAAACGGTGCAAATATAAGAAATAGAAAAGTTGTCAGGGGAGGATCATTTCTGGTGATTTTTTATAATCTCAGTTGATAGATTTTTGGAGGAAACCAGAGTAAAAGCTTGCGGCAGATTTCTATATCTTTGTATAAATTCCGACATTAATGAAATTTGAAAATCTGGAAATCCGAACAAATCCATTTAAAAAATCACCTCTACGAAAAAAAATGGTTTGCACCAGCTTAAAATAAGGGTCTTCATCGGATCCAACTATCAGGGCAGGTTTCGTAATAATTTATAATGGTTTAAAAAACGGGGAAGCTTACACTTAACTCTCCTTCAAAAATTATCTCTATTCCTCTCAAATATAATAAAATCTATGGCTCACTGCATGAGCCGGTGTCCCTGACCACACTTCGCCGGAGTTAATTGACCACCTCCCGCCGGTTGTAAATAACTGTTATCATGTTGATTATATTTTTTAACTAAAGACCGGCTGAAAGTGGTCAAGGCTTCCGACTTATGCAACGTACTTCCATTTTATTCTGATTTAAAGAATAGTAACTTTGATTACTTGAGATAAAAAAGGCACAATGTGCATAATACTCCTATTTTGGTCAAATATGTTTACCTTTAATAGTCATATAAAGTTAGCTGCCATAAACTTCAAAACACATACAACCATGAGAAACAGAACTAGATTCAACGTTCAGAAAGCAATTTTAATTGGATTAATCATTCAATTAACTTTCTTACTAGATTCCTTCGGACAAACCAAAGCAGAAAAGATTGACGAATTGATGAGGCTATATAATGAATATGGCCAATTTAACGGATCAGTCCTTGTTGCAGAAAATGGAAAAGTAATTTTTAAGAAAGGATTTGGAATGGCAAATATGGAATGGGAAGTTCCTAATCAGCCTGACACAAAGCACAGGTTGGGATCAGTAACGAAACAATTCACAGCTATGTTAATACTTCAACTTGTAGAGGAAGGCAAGCTGAATTTAAATGTACCAATAACAACATATCTTCCTGATTACCCAAAGGAAACAGGGGATATTATTACTATACATCATTTACTAACCCATACCTCGGGTATTCCTAATTTTACATCTTTCCCAAATTATCAAAAAGATATAAGTATAAATAAATTTAACCCGGATGCGATAATTAAAATCTTTGCTGATTCTTCACTCCAATTTAAACCCGGAGAAAAATTTTCGTATAGCAATTCAGGATATCTTGTATTGGGTGCTATTATAGAAAAAGTAACCGGCAAGTCTTATGAACAAATTATACATGAAAATATTTTGAACCCACTTAAAATGAATAATACAGGCTATGATCATCACGAAACGATTCTAAAAAATAGAGCCTCTGGTTATGAAAATAAGTATAGAAATGCTGACTATATAGATATGTCAGTACCCTATTCAGCAGGGGCACTTTACTCAACTGTTGAAGATTTATATTTATGGGACCAGGCATTATATAATGAGACTCTCCTCTCATCAAACACAAGGGATTTGTTATTTAAGCCATATATCAAAACAATGGGCGAAAGTTACGGTTATGGATGGATTGTCGGTAAAAAACCTATTGGGAATACTGGTGATAGCGTTAAAGTTATAAGTCATTCTGGTGGTATAAACGGATTTAATACCTCTATTCAAAGAATTCCTTCCGATAAACATTTAATTGTGTTATTAAATAACACAGGAGGTGCAGCTTTGAGTGAGATCAACACAGCCATAATTAGTATATTATATGGTACTTCCTATGAAATGCCGAAAAAATCTGTTGCATTTTCTGTATTGGATGTTATTATGGAAAATGGACTGACCTCAGGACTCGAACATTTTGAAATGATTAAGAATTCTGAAAATTGTTCTTTAAAAGAAGATGAACTAAACAGCGTGGGATATATTTTGTTAAATGCTGATAAAGTGGCTGAAGCGATTGAGGTTTTTAAACTAAATGTAGAAGCATTTCCGAAATCGGGGAATGTTTATGATAGTTTGGGTGAAGCATATTTGGTGGATGGTAACGAAAAACTTGCCATAGTGAACTATAAGAAATCACTGGAAATAGATCCAACAAATAGCAATGCTAAAAACGTGTTAAAGAAGCTTGGTGTAAATTAAATTACAAAAAAATTACAGCAGCTAATAAGGACGGTATGTTTAATAGGTTTGTCACGGTTTTTGCTTTTACTCCTGCATTCAAGACAAATTTGTAATTAGGTCAAACCGTGATATGCTCGTCTGACTTCTATAAGACTCCATGTACTTTACCGTGGAGTTATCAGTTAGGCTTGCTCCCTTTTTATTGTCCCGATGAAAATTGACTTCACAGGATGCGTCAGGATCGACGATCTCAATGCTGGCGATAGTAAACTATTCTCCTATAAATGAAAAAAGCCCGGATTTCGCCTGTGGCTTGTCCGGGTTACAGGGTAGCTGAACTGCGAATAAAGCAACCCTGTGACTGCATCTCCCACAAAGATAATAAAGTTGTTGTGAAATGTGTCACAATAGAAGGCTCTGAACTGGCAGGATCAAGAAATTTTTTAAGATGGTAGAGCAACGGTAGAGCAAATAGCCCCTATTAAAATCGGAAAGCCCCTGAAAATCAGGGGCAACGTGCATAGATTGAGCGGTGCGGACGGGGCTCGAACCCGCGACCTCCGGCGTGACAGGCCGATATTCTAACCAACTGAACTACCGCACCAAATAACTCGCGATGCAAAAATAATCGAAATTTCTTTTCTGCAAAACAATTACAGTAAAAAAAGGAAGCCGGCTTTTATGGTACCGGCTCCCTGGTCAACTAATCCTTCCCTTTTAACACCGGGAAACTGGTGAAATAACTATTCACCTGCTTTACGCTGATTCAGCGTATTGAAATATGTAATTCCGTTCATTTCAGTCATATCAACAACCTTGAATCCATGTGAATCAAGCAATTCCTCAACATTGCTCCTGATCATTATCCTGTCGGTCTTATGGTCAAGGAAATCAATGAATTTCTTATAAAGCAGACTCGTATTCATTAGATGTGCCCCGTTCCGCCCGTTATTCTTCGTCTCTTTAAAGCATCCGGTAAAGTATGCCTGTGGAGGTAAGACACGATAAAGTATATGTAAAAAACTATCAAGGTGCTTTATATTATTGAGCTTCTTCAGGTTTACCAGCACCTTCACTCCTTTCATATCATTCTGATCATAAAAAAAGTGATACCGGGAAGAAAGTACAAGCATCTCCGGCTCATATGCCAGACCAAGCCATTTAAGATATTCAAGAAAAGTACCGCAGCCTTCCTGTAAAAGATTTTCATGAACAGGATTCACCTCATTCGATATTGTCCATGGTCTACGCTGCTTATATGCTTTTTCTTCTTCCGTTAATATTTCAGCACCGTACAAAACAGAATTTCCTTCCATTTTTCTGAATTAAAATTATATGGATAAAAATACTGCCGTAAGACTGTCTTGTCAAGTAGCTAAAGCTCAATTATTGAGGAACTGAGAACCGATTAATTCCATTCATCAACCGATATGATGCAAATGTTTATTCACAGAAGGAGTTAACAGACTTTTATCGTCTGTTCGTCAAAATGGCATTATTATTTATTTACAGATCAGGGGAAAATGAGATCAGTAATATTAATACTTAAAATAAATGATTTATAATGAAGCATTTAACATTCTTTAACACTGTGAAATATTGTTTCAAGCCCACAGGACTGATTTTGACAAACGGATTTAAAAAAGGGATAAAAAATTATAAAAACCGCTTTTTTGGTTTAATCAGGAAGTCTGCCGGGACCCTCAGAACGCGTAAAAGGCTCATTTCTCTTCAAAATCTGTTGAGTCTGCCCACCCGGCAACTTTTCTTGGCAATTCACCTTTTATAAACCTGTTATAAAAATCTCTCGTACGTTCTTCAGCATAAGGATAATTGTCAAAGATATCGCCATTACCGAGTATCCTGGGATCATTTTGCCTGATCAGTTCCTCTTCAAGCAAAGTACCTAATGTTGTGGCAACTTCAATAAACTCAGGTTGTCCTGCAAGATTACTGATACATCCGGGATCAAGCATTATATTGTACAATTCTTCTTCTGTTCTCTTACCAAAATTCAGGTTCCAGAAATTATCCGACCGATTACTTCTTTTCATATTAAGGATCAGGGTTTTTGTCGGTCCCGCATCAGTATTCAGATATCCTGTTTCAGGATTTCCTGCCGGCCAGCGGTCAGCCTTGAAATTCCTCAGGTAAAGGAATCCGTCTTTAACTATTCCCCGGACAGGATAACCCTGATCATCGGGTCTTCCGACATCATGACGTTCTTTTCCGACCAGGACATAGTTGCGGTCTTTGCTAATAAGACCACTCCTGTGGGAACTGAAAATATCTGAAAAACTTCTGCCTTCAATCTCCTGCATTCCGCTTTCTGTTTCCGCTATTCCTGCCACATCAAGAAGGGTCGGAGCAATATCAATGAAACTTATAAAATCTTCAACAACCCGGCCCGGATTCTTGATACCTTTTCCCCACATTATTGCAAGAGGCATATGGTTTGAATATTCATATACCTGACCCTTTATCCTGGGGAAAGGCATTCCGTTATCCGCGGTCACAATCACAATAGTATTTTCAAGTTCTCCCTTCGATTCAAGCATTTCAAGCATTTTTACAAGGTGAGAGTCGAAATATTCAATTTCAAAGGCATAATCAAGAAGATCATTCCTTACAGTATCATTCTCAGGCCAGAAGGGAAATATTTTTTTGATTTCGGACAGGTTCTTTCCTCCTTTTGAAACCCCTGAACCGTATTCATACTTCCTGTGAGGTTCGTGGGATCCGTACCAGAAGCAGAAGGGCTTTCCGGGTTCCACCGACTTCAGGAAATCCTCAAAATTTGCAGCATAATCTGTAACACTGATTCCCGAAGCTGGCGGCAGGGCTTTTCTTGAATTATATAGCTTCCCGGTCATCTGACGGTTCTTACCGGTGCTGTCGAGAGCCACTCCCGGAGCCCAGCCCTTTGCAGTATAACCGACATTATACCCATGCGAATCCAGCGATTCCATGAATGTTTTAAATTTCGGAGGAAAGAAGGGAACATGATTACACGCTTCTTCAAGCTGCCAGCTGTTGCGGCCTGTCAGCAGACATGCCCGGGACGGAGATGATTTGGAATTAGGGGTATATGCATTTTTGAACAGAATCCCCTCCCCTGCCACCCTGTCAAAGCCTGGCGTCAGGACAAAGGTACAACCATATGCACTCATATGAGGATATGAAATATCATCACCAATAGCAATAAGTATATTTGGTTGTCCGGTTTGATTTATACATGAAGTGATTGCTGCAGGTGCAAGCAAAATAAAGGTTTTCAGATAAGATCTATTCATTCTCTTTTAAATAATCCATTACTATTCTCTTCAGGATATTGGCAAATTTAAGCTGAGGTATTTTGTCTCTCCCGAAAAACCCGGGATGATCTCCTTCGAGAAGTGTTATCTGATCAATGGGAAGGTTGATATTGCCAGTATAAATATATTTTATGTTCGGATATGCATCCCCATCAAAACAATCATATTTCCTGAAGAATTTAAATTCCTTAAGGTCAATATCAAGTTCTTCTTTCACTTCGCGGACAAGGGCCTGTTCGGGAGTTTCTCCTTCCTCAACATGTCCGCCAATAAGATCCCAGTGAAGAGGGAAAGGTATTCCCGGCTTATTATCGCGAAGATAAAGAAGAAGTTCTCCATTTTCATTTTCAAATATTATCTGAGCGATTGTTCTCACAGATCCAACTTTAAATTCCAAATCATATTCCGGTACTTTGGCAAATCTACGTATTATAATACGTATTAAAAAACGTATTATAATACGTAGTTACTTCATTAATCATCTGTCTTGTCGGTTACAACGGGTTTAAGGGTCATAAGCAACAGGATTACTGCAACCGCGACAGGGATTGCGAGGAGAGCCATATCTCTCCCAAGCTTACCGGCATCGGTCGATTTACCCAGCCAGCTTGTCACAAGCGCTCCTGCAAATACACCGGTAAGGTTCATCAGACCGTACCCGGCAGCACGGTGGCGCGGAGATACAAACTGGCATAATATGGGCATATTATTGGTATCGAACATACCGAATCCCAGGCCGAATAAAATCCCTCCGGCCATAATTCCGGTAATCCCGTTACTGAAACCAACAAGAAAGAGAGCCGGTATTGTCAGAGACAGGCCGATAGCACCGGTATAGATCCTCCCTCTGAGATTCCGGGATATCCATTTGTCAGCAATAATACCACCGGCTATGACACCCAGAAATGATGATGAAGCTATCGTAATCGTACATAATGGTCCTGCCCGTGACATATCAATTCCGAGAGTGTCGGCAAATAATGTAGGCATCCAGTTCTTGACAGCCCAGCCCGGAAGGCTTGGAACGGCAAAATAAAACAGGATTACCCAGAAGCTCATGATTCCCAGGAGCATTCCAAGACTTCTTTTAACAGATCCTAAAAGGTTTCCTGATGCTTCTTTTTTGATATCGCTTATTGAAATATCTCTTTTTTCACGAAGGAAGGCAATTAAAACCAGGGAATAAATAACGCCAATCAGTCCGAAGCCCTGAAAAGTTATCTGCCACGACCATGTCTGTGCAACTGTAGCCCCGAATCCTCCAAGTGCCTGACCCACATATAGTCCTGTCATATGGATACCAACTGCGAGTGAACGGGTATTTCCTTTATGATAATCGGCGATAAGTGCCAGTCCGGCAGGGATATAAAGGGCTTCACTTATGCCCATTATCGCTCTCAGGACATAAAGCTGTTTGAATGTGGTAGCAAATCCCATAGCAAGTGTTACACCCGACCACACGAACAGGCTTCCGACAATAAGCCATTTCCGGTTAATCCGGTCGGCTATAAGTCCTGCCACAGGAGACATAAGTCCGTAAATCCACAGGAAGACAGCCATAAGCCGGCCGAAATTCTCGGCCATTTCGAGCTCCCTTATATCTCCCATTATAGCAGCTTTCATTGTTGAAAGCATCTGCCGGTCGAGATAATTCAGGAGCGCGACCATCCAGAGCAGGGCTACTACCAGCCAGGGGTACCAGGGTTTGGATGAGACGCCATGTATGGCGTCTTTACGGTCATTTATGTTACCAGCAGACGTAAACAGCATTGCAGCTAATATGTTTGTCTTTTTTTAAAGCCTTTACTAATCAAATCTCTCCAGGGTACGCCATACCTGACATAGTCCTCTCGGTACATGGAAACAACCCTTCCATTTGCCACCTTTAAGAGGAAGGAGCACCTCTCCCCGGCGGTTAAGGTAACCGAACCATTCTCCGTACTGAGGATCGGGGAAATGTGACCAGGTATAATCGTGAACCTTTTCGAACCACTTCAGACATTCAGGGTTCCCGGTATGATAATAACCTTTGATCAGGCTTATAAGTGTTTCAATATGAACCCACCATAGCTTCTGATCCCATTCAAGCTGCTGTACCGGCTTCCCCATAATATCCATAAAGTAGAATATCCCGCCGAATTCACTATCCCAGCTGTAATTGAGAATATCGAGGGTGATCCTGACAGCTTTTTCAATTAAAGCATTATTATTATTCCTGACGGCAAGATCCATAATGAACCACATTGCTTCAATCCCGTGACCCGGGTTCAGCAACCTGCCCTCAAATGAATCAGAAAAAGAACCGTCGGGACTGACATTTTCGCGGATCAGACCCGAGTGTCTGTCATAAAAGACCTCCATGACTTCATGGATACAACGGTCAATAGTTTCATCGACAAAATTCTTTTCAAGGAGATGTTCTATTTCGAGGGAAAGATTACAAAGTATCATCGGTAATGAGAAGCTTTTCAGTGGACGGGTTCCGGGCATGACCTTGTTATACATTCCCTTCGGATTTCCCGCTCGTGATAATATATTCCTGAATGTTCTGACAGCAATGTCTGAATAATGCTCATTACCTGTTGCTTTTGCCAGCTGTCCGAATGCCATTGTTGCAAAACAATCCGAGAAAATATTATATGGTGCCACAAGAGGTTTACCTTCACGGTTCAATGAAAAATACCAGTTACCGTCTTTGTCATGTCCGTATTTATCCAGAAACTGTGCTCCATGTTCTGCAATATCAAGCCATTTATTATTCTTCTCCATATTGTTGTAAATAGCAGAGAACAACCAGACCTGCCTGCCCTGAAGCCAGATAAACTTATCAGTATCAAATACGTTTCCGTACCTGTCAAGACATGTAAAAAATCCTCCGCACTCCTTATCTATCGAGTTTTTTTCCCAGAAAGGAATAACATTCCCAAACAGTTCATTCTTATACTGTTGTGCCAGAGCATCAAATTTTTTTTCCATTAATTGAGTGAAATTACCTGTGAATTATTTCTTTGAAAACAGATCGTTGATACCCAGGTTTCTTACATCATCCCTGAAACTGTCGAATGAATCATCAGGCATATTATAAACAGGGGGACGGAAATTACCGCAATCAAATCCGGCAAGTTTCATATATGCTTTACCGGTTGCCATTCCGCCATATTTGCCCAGCAATTCGATCATGTCGATGGATTTTTGCTGCAACTTTCTCGCTTCCGCAAGATTCCCTTTATTGAATGCCCCGATGAGCTTATGGTAGAGAGGGGCTGCATAATTATAAGTGCTGCCAACGAATCCTTTACAACCCAGTGCAAGAACTGCAAGCATACATTCATCTCTTCCGTAGAGCATATCGAATTCACCATCCCGGAAATTGATGCACGACATAAAATCCATCAGATCCTCATCTGTATACTTGAGACCAGCGAAATTCGGAAGCATTGCAGTGATCTTTTCCAGGAATCCGATCATCGGCATCCTGACACCCGTAAGGACAGGTATGTTATAGAAATATACCGGCATTTCAGGAACAGATTCACCAACAATGGAAACAAATTCAGCAAGCTTCCCGGTATCGGAAGGTTTGAAGTAATATGGGGCCACCATTGCCACTGCCGTAAGTCCTGCTTCATATGAGAAAACCGCATTCTCAATGCATTCCCTGTAAGATGTCCCTCCTATCATATTAATTACCTTTACCCGGCCATCTGTTTTTAAACATTCTGCCCATGCGGATGTCTGAAGTTGTTTTTCTTTCTGGGTCAGGGAAGGACCCTCTCCTGTTGAACCGTTTATAAATGCTCCGATCACTCCGTTCTGTGCCAGAAAAGAATAGTACCCGGGAATAATATTCAGATTAATGTTTCCTTTCTTATCCATCGGGGTGAATGGAGCGGCTACAAGTCCTTCGAATTTTTTGAATTTCATTATTTTGGTTATTTATTTTGAGGTTTTTTAATACGGGTTAGATAAGGGTTTGACGGTTTGACGGTTTGACGGTTTGACGGTTCGAGGGTTTGACGGTGTTAGGGTAGTATTTTATGGCGTATATTATTTTTATTGTTTGGATTTCAAATATATTTATTTCCGGTGAAGAAATTCAATTTATTACTACTGGATTTGAATTATACCTGTAACACATGGCTCTCTCTCCCTTCGCTCCGTGGTCTCCTCCTTCGCTAAAGCTACGGAGGACACGTGTGTTCTGTGCTCTCCTCCTTCGCTAAAGCTTCGGAGGACGCGTGTGCTCTGTGCGTTTAAAACTTTGATCCTTTCAGTATATCGCTTACCGGAATTTTCTGAAAAAAGAGTTCTTTCGAGCCTTCGTAAAGGATACCCACGGTCTTTTCATCAACCATAGTCATGCATGAATAACCGTAACCCTCAGGTTCATAAATTTCAAGCTGATATTTTTCAGGCCAGGTTGAGCCTTCATCGAGGCTGGCTTTAATTGTCATATCAGATCTTGAGATTTTATTATCCGGATTTGAAAAGAAAAGAACTTTTTTCTTTATCCCCTCAATAAAAATATCTGCTGAAATGATGCTGGCCATACAGTTGGGTTCCGGCAGGGCTGAATTGGATGATGGATGGACGACCCAGGTTTTTCCCAGGTCTTTTGTAACAGCTACTGCTCTTCCGTTAGTCACACCTTTTTCTTTCCTGTTGAGGTCATCACGCATATTGAGCATCAGGGCGCCGTCGGACAGCTCAACGACCTGTGCTTCGGTAGTATTTGACACAGCCCCTGTCCCGATATTCCATGTTGTTCCACCGTCACGGCTCCATACTATTGTTGAATGACAGCTATACTGGCCCCCGTCGAGAGCAGGTTCACCGATATCCGCCTTGAATTGTGCCGGAAAGACCAGAGTACCGTCTTTTGTTGTAATTCCCCGGCCAGGACCCTGTAACAGCAGCTGCCATGAAGGATCTTTTATCTGTTTCGTTATATTGACCGGTTCGGACCATGTAATTCCGTCATCAGTGCTTTTGACTATCAGGAATTGTCCGGTTTCTTCCGGTGTCATTCCGGGTCCCGATGCGTTCCAGAGCATAAGGTCGCGCGATGCTCCGCTCATCCAGAGAGCCGCCACCCATATAGTGTTGGTTTTATGATCATAAAGTACACATGGATCTCCTGTCCCATTAAGTTCTTCGGGACGTCCTCCATATTCTCTCATATCCATGATTACTTTCATCGGTTCCCATGAATTACCACCGTCTGTGCTCCGGCTCATCCCGATATCAATGTCCTCCTGGAGATCTTTACTCCTTGTATACCTGTTGTCATAAACAGCGATAAGGGTGCCGGAATTTGTTGTGACCAGTCCGGGTATACGGTAAGTATCACAATTATCCTGCCCGGCAGCCCGGAGCACCTGTCCGAAGCGTACAATATTTTTCCCGGAAGGCATCTTAAGATCGATCTTTGTCCGGTCAGATAAAGAAATACTTAAACCTTCAATTATCAGCCTGGCCATCATATCAATATTTTCAGCAGGATCAAAGCAGATAATGATCCTGTTCAGTGAATCACTTAATGTGATGGCTCCATCTATCTTATTGTTGACTGAAGGCTTGTCTGAATTTCCGAAAAATTGTTTCTGAGCTGATTCCGATCCACTGTAAAAATATGCATTTATGGATTCAAGATTTTCCATCCGGCTTGTTTTGTTGAATTTCAGACTGATACTCTTTATCGAAAGGTTTTCATCCGTGTAATCAGCAACAGGAAAAGTTATAGTTACGAGTTCGTTTTCAACCCGACCAGCGAGGACAGGTTGCTGACTTATCTTAACCAAGTAACTATGGTTCTCCCCGTTATCTTTTGTCGATTCTGACCGGTGCAGGCATGAAAAATAAATGACTGCGATTAATGGGAACATTAAAAATATTTTCAGCCTCATAATCTTCCTGATTTGGTTTTCTGAAAAAAAGGAAACACTAAATTTACAAAATAAATGTAATTTTAATGAATTCTAAATCAAGTCAGACATAAGCGCTCCGTTTTAAGGTTTTGCAGAATATCGGAGTTTGCTTATGGGACTGACGAGGTGGAAACGTCCGCAGCGGCGAGCGGCAAGCGGCGAGGCGTGAGGCGTGAGTCGTGAGTAATGAGGGGTGAGGAGTAGTGAGCCATGAGGGGTGAGCATGGTAATTAACCGAAAAGGATTGCTTCATCCCGCAATCTTAAGATTTCATCAAAGATGCATGGTTACGAAGCGGGATTCGCAATGACGGTGCTCTTTACCTGACTCGTAGTTGACGAAAAACTATAAATGACAAATATTTAATTTATGAGAACAAAACTTCTATTCGCAGGTATTATTACATGTTTGATATTGATATCATTTTCGTGCCGGACAGAGAAAGGCATTACAGAAGTTGAGGATCTGACAAAATATGTCGATCCGCAGATCGGGACTGCTCACTGCAGGTGGTTTCATGTCGCCCCGGGAGCCAGTCCGTTCGGGATGGCCAAGCCGGGACCTTCAACGGATGGCCATCTGGGTAATGCCAGTGGATGGGAGGCTGTCGGCTATGATTTCAGGCATAATTCAATTGAAGGCTTTCCTAATTTCCACGAGTTCCAGGTAGGTGGAGTGGTTTTCATGCCGACAAACGGTGAACTGAGGACCATACCCGGCAAGCTTGATTTTTCCGACAAGGGATATAGGTCAAGATTTGATAAACAGGATGAAATATTAAGTGCAGGCTATTATTCTGTCATCCTTAAAGATTATAATATCAGGGCTGAGCTTACATCTACGGACCGGGTAAGTTTTCACCGGTATACTTTCCCCGCAAACCAACAGTCCCATGTACTTTTTGATATTGGTAATAAGCAGGGTGAAAGCGGTGAGGTAAAAGACGCATCTGTAGCTCTTACAAGTGACGGCCGGGTTGAAGGATATGTCGAAACCTATCCCGAATATGTAAAGAAATACCAGACAGGGGCAAGTGTCAGGATGTATTTTTCTGCAGTTATTGACAAAAAGCCCGACAGATATGGTATCTTTCACGGAACAAAGGCTGAGGCCGGCAGGAAAGAGGCGAAGGGCAGAGGAGCTGGTCTTTATCTTACATTTTCCACAAAGGAGAATGAAAGCATAACTATCAAAGCGGGGCTCTCCTATACTTCTGTTGAGAATGCCCGTCTGAATCTCGATACAGAAGCAAAAGAGCTGAGGTTTGATGAAGCAAGAGAACTTACAAACGACAAATGGAATTCTTATCTGGGAAGGATCCGGGTTGAAGGTAATATCCATGAGGATAAGGTGAAGTTTTATACCGGTCTTTATCATGCAATACTTGGACGGGGAGTTGCCAGTGATGTTAATGGCTCATATCCAAGGCATGACGGAACCAACGGGATCATTCCTGCAGGCTCAGACGGGAAGCCTGAATTCAACTTTTACAATACCGATGCTATCTGGGGCGGGCAATGGAATCTCATCCAATTATGGGCTCTCGCTTATCCTGAATATTTACTTGATTTTATAAAAACACACCTCAGGGTTTATGAAAATGCCGGATGGCTCGGCGACGGACTGGCATGCAGCAAATTTGTTTCGGGTGTCGGCACCAATCAGGTTCCGCTGGCAATAGTAAGTGCATATATGTGCGGGATAAGGGATTTTGATATTGAAAAAGCTTATGAAGCCTGTCTGAAGAATGAAATAACATCGGAAGGAAGAGTTTTCGGTGCCGGAAAGATGGATGTAGGCCGGTTTGTCAAGTATGGTTATGTACCTTATAACAAAACAGGTTCAGGATCCGATGAATTGTGGAAATTCTCGTGTTCGCATACACTGGAGTATTCCTTCACCTCATACGCAGTTGCACAGATGGCAAAGGCTCTCGGGAAAGATCAGGATTATGAGATGCTGATTGAATTATCTAAAGGCTGGGAAAAGATCTTTCATCCCAAAAGAAAGATGATCTGGCCACGGCTTGAAAACGGGGATTTCTTTGAAGAATTCGATGCATCAGTACCTCATGACGGCTTCCAGGAGGGAAATGCTATGCAATACTCATTTTATGTACCCCATGACCCTGAAGGTATGATTGACAAGATTGGAAGGGATGAGTTCAATACAAGGCTTGACAGCACTTTCTTAATTTCCCAAAAAGATATTTTCGGTGGAGGAACTGAGATACAGGCGTTTGCGGGAATTACCAAGCCATATAATCACGGCAATCAGCCATGTCTTCATACATCATGGCTTTTTAATTTTTCAGGAGCCCCTTCCAAAACCCAGAATTGGGTAAGGGCAATCCTGAATGAATTTTATGGTACGGAAGGCATTCACGGGTATGGATATGGTCAGGATGAGGATCAGGGTCAGCTCGGAGCATGGTATGTGATGTCGTCGATGGGATTGTTTGATGCAAAGGGACTTACAGAACCTGAACCGTTATTTGGTATTGGCAGTCCGGTTTTCGACAGGGTCATAATTGATCTGAGCAGCAAATACTATTCAGGAGAGCAATTTGTAATTGAAACTGAAAACAACAGTCCGGATAATGTATATATTCAGTCGATATCTCTGAATGGAAATAATCTCGCTTCAACATTCATCCGATTTGCAGATGTGGTAAAGGGAGGGATTATGGTTATAAAGCTGGGGAATGAGGCTAAAGATCAGATGGATTTTTAAAAATCCCAAAAATAGTCCGTTGGCTGAAGAGGCTGTGTACAAATCCTTTTATACCCCCCATCCCCCCTAGGGGGGGCTTTGAAAGCATCAGTAATTTATTAAGTCTCCCTCTTCGCCTTCGCATAACTGAATCAGCGAAGCTTGGTGTGGGATTTAAGGATAAGACGATGAAAGGAAGTTTTTTCACACGGACTCTGAAAACAATGGCAATTGATACATTGAAATATTCAGGGCGCAGAATGATCTGACATTCGGTTATTAGTTATATAGTGCTATTTTACATATAATTAACTCGCTGTAAAAATGAAAACAATTATTTGTGAAAGGGTTTTGCACAAAGGAGAAAATCGTGTTACCCTGAGGTTTCCCTACGACAATGAATTAATAAAAATAACGCGGAGCATTCCGGGATCAAAATGGAGTCAGAGTCTGTATAGCTGGCATATTCCGGATGATGCAGAATTATTTAAAGATCTTGCCGGATTGTATAGTGGATTAGCTGTTCTTGATGATTCAGGATTAAGAACTCATCATCCTGAAAATATCGGTGTACAAAAGGCTGATGAAAGAAAAGAAAAAATTTCGCAGCCTGATATTTCTATTGAAATAAGGCGGATCCCGCTCAGTGAGAAAGGGAAGGCTGATATTGACAAATTCAGGAGGTGGATGGAATCAAACCGGTATCCGGAATCAACGATAAGGACATATACCGGAATGATAACAACATTTCTGAGATTTATCAGTCCGAAGGAAGCTGAAGAGTTCACTTCAGAAGATTTGGTAAGGATTGTTGATGAATACATTTTGCCAAACAACCTGAGCCGTTCCTTTCAGAACCAGATGATAAGTGCAATAAAGAAATTTTACGGGAAGATATACAAGTCAGTGATAGATCCGGGTGAAATATCAAGGCCCAGGCCACAGCATCGTTTACCGAATGTTCTGAGCAAAGAAGAAGTGAAGAGGATACTTGATTCAGTGGTTAACGAAAAGCATCGGACTATGTTAAGTCTGGTTTACGGATGTGGTTTACGCAGGAGTGAAGTTCTCGAGTTATTACCATCGGATATTGACAAGGACAGAAGGCTGATGCACATAAGGCAATCGAAAGGATTTAAAGACAGGATTGTACCTTTAACGGATAAGTTATTGCAGATGTTGGATCTTTATCTCTTACATTACAAGCCAGTAAAGTATTTATTTGAGGGGCAATATAGTGGCAGGCAGTACAGTCCGGAAAGTCTGGAGAAGGTATTCAGGACTGCATATGAAAAAGCAGGCATAAAGAAGAAGGATATCACTTTACATGGATTGAGGCACAGTTACGCGACGCATCTTCTGGAAGCCGGGACTGATTTAAGATACATACAGGCTTTATTGGGTCATAAGAGCAGTCGGACAACAGAGATATACACCCATGTAACGACACATAGTATTCAGAATATCCGTAGTCCGTTTGATGATTTATGAACAGAATCAGGTTTTATATTTACCTTTAGCTACCTGATAACTCAAAAAAAGGTAAATAATGAGTAACTTTGGTACACAGATAACACGTT
>JAKQPD010000027.1 GCA_029564935.1 Bacteroidota bacterium | reverse complement strand
TATCTCGTGATTGCCTTGGTCAGTCCGTTGGCTGTCTTGTCTGAGTGCAGCCTGGGAGCCAGATACCTCTTGTCAATGGTTGGGTGCTTCGTGGCGTCATGCTCCGCTTCCATCCGTTCCAAGATCTTAATGGCCTCGCTCTTCTTATATCGTTTCTTTGGCTGCTTATGTGCCGGAGATGTATGCATGAACAATGTACATTTATATTTTTCAATATTTCCCATCATTGTATTATGCTGATTTTCAATCATTGCCATTTATGTCTAAATTATTAGGCTCTTGCCGAGGGAGCAAAAGTTCATTTCCTCAGCTTTTTACGGGCCGATTCGGCAAGCTGATCAATCATCATGTGCTTATAATTTGGCGGTGTGATAGTATTGCCCTCCATCCATGCCAAGATTTCACTCCGGAGGAAGATGAGCCTCTTGCCCATTTTGTGATATGGGATACTTTTTTTAGCCGTTTCCTTATAAATCCAACTCTTACTGAGGCCTGTAAACTTGGTTACCTCATCAATAGTCATTCGCTCCGGCAAAGGTTCTGAGGGAGTTGGCTTCTGGATTCTGCTCTCAATTTCGTTGGCAATCTGGATCACAAGCTCTGGGACCGGGATTGATGTCATTAGGATGTTTTCCATGTCATTATCATTTATGGCTAAACTAATCCCAGAGGGTGCAACCGAGGTGCAACTATTCTGCAAAAAGAAAAAACCAACTATGTGAATTATAGTTGGTTACAATATGCAAGTGCAATTTACTGCAATGCCTTAATCATTTTATGTCATTTCTTAGTATTGCTTTGCAACTTTTGAATGTTTCAATGAAGGTTTCTTTGTCTTGGTTTCGGCTCCTGGCAGAGCCAAATGCGGAGATGCCGAAATGAGTTTTAACATGATCATTGAAATTAAATGCGTTGCCTGTTGTGTCTTGAATTGCTGAGAGGATGGCAATCAACACTAATCTATCAGAGCCCTCTGTTGCTGCCGGTTCAATGTCTATGGGAGGCAATGGAGCCATGGCTCTATCAAATCTCCTCATCCAACTCTCCGGAGTTTCATTCCTAAAGTGATGTTTGTACTTATTGAAGATGGCAATGATAACCATGTCACTAATGATGAGTTCATGCTTGGTCAATCCCTTCAGCCATTGCAGATGTGAGTGCCTTTCCCGGGCCTCGTTATAATAGTGGATCTGAATATCACTTGGAGGCCTCCTCTTCATCTCTCCATTGACTGAATAAAGATCTCCGGCCTCTGCAATATCGGTTCCGTTCACAATGAATTTAATATATGCCTCCCGGATCTGCAAGATTGATCCATCTGTATATGATAATTCTCTGATTGGCCTCCTGGTGGAATGTATTTCCGGAGGCAGAGGCAGAAGAGCCTCATCAAATAGCATCTCATGTGCTTCAATCTCCCGGGAGAGTAAAGCCTCTTTATCCAGGCTCCTCTCGTATCTCTCCATAAATGATGTTTGTAATATATTCATGATTTCAGAAATTAAGCAGTTTCTGGGCATTCTCTCGCAATGCATCATCTTCAAATGAATCCAAGTATGTCTGAGTGATTTCAAGGCTGCTATGGCCAAGGGATTCACTAATGAAGGCAATATTGGTTCCGGATCTCTTTAGCACCGTGGCAAAGCTATGCCGGGCCGTGTAAGTGCTGATTGATCCCAGATTGAGTGCCTCCCCTATATCATTCATTTTTTTGTTTATCAATCTCGTGGTGGTTTTCACTCTGAGCCTCTTCAGATCCTCCGGCCATTCATCATTGAGGAATGGGAATATGTATGTGTCGGCCTTCACTCGCTTGTTGCCCCATTGATCAATTATCCTCTGCATCTCCGGCAGCATGATGGCCACAATCTTTGTTTTATCCTTATCGGTCCGGATTGTTTTCTGCCGGTTGTACGAAATCTTGCCATCACTAATGTTTGAATATCTCAATCGGCAGAGGTCTGCCATATTGATGCCATTACAGAGGTAACTGAAGATCCATATATCTCTGCACATTCTCTGAGTTTCGGATGCCGGTGTATATTCTAATACCGTCTTAATCTGGGCAAGAGTGAGGGCCATCTTCCGGCCTTGCTCGGAGGGTATCTCATACTTTTCTTCACTACTCTTGCCGAATGGATATTGTGTCTGAGATATGATCCCGTGCCTCTTGCCCTCATTCAGAATTGCCCGGAGTGCCCTCATGTACATTGATATACTTGTGTAGCTCTTGCCATCTTCCAAGAGATGTGCCTCGTACCTCTTCAGAAATGATACTGTTATATCAGCAAATTTCAGATCCCTCTTTGCGAAATCAGCAATACTATCCTTTGAATATTTGTACCATTCAGCCGTTCCATATTGGCCGGTACTCTTCAATAATGCCTCCCTATTCTCAAAGGCTGAAATTATACTATCCTTAGTGCCACGGCTTAATCTTGTTTTCAGCTCATCCAGAGAAAAGCCTTCGCCCTTCACCATGAGTTTAATCTGCTCTTTTATCTTCTCAAATCCGGCCAGGATCAGCTCTCTATTCTCTTTTAATTCTTTCGTCCTGGTGGTTGGCATCTTCGCCCAATCCTCTTTAGTCATTTTGATGCCGGAGGGATAATAAGTCTGTTTGCCATTGAATGTGATGCGGTATCTTACAGGATACTCTTCATCTTCTCTGAATCCTCTCGTATCATGTACGGTGGTTGCTGAGATCCGATCTAAAGTAAAATTTTCCATTCTCTTGCCGTGTTATTGTACATAGATTATGCATACAAATATAAGGATAATTAGTCACAATAGGAAAATAAAAGATAAAGAGTTATTAACTCTAATCATTGATATATAAGCAATTATTAAAATGGGGTAAAATAGGAAATGTGACGATTATGGCTCTTTTTTGTCTGGGGGGCAAGGGGCCCCGGGTTCAAATCCCGGCATCCCGACTGAGCAGAAAAAATCCACCCGCCGGAATTGGCGGGTGGATTTTTTGCTTTTAAGGGTGACCGGAAAGCGCCTGTTTCCGGGAAAGTCTCTCCAATGCCTTCTACTCCCTGTTATTGGTGTACAGGGTAATTATCTGATCACGGAGTTCAATGAACATCTTCGTTACGGCGTTCATCTTCGCGTCAGAGTATGCGGTAAGGAACTTCCTTGCAGTTTCCGGATTCTTTTTATACATCTCAAGAGCCTCCTTCTCCGTCTTCTCCT
>JAKQPD010000015.1 GCA_029564935.1 Bacteroidota bacterium | reverse complement strand
AGGACTTGATTCATCCTGTGCCGATTTGATAAATGAATGAGTAAGATCAGATATTCTTACACTATTATCAAGACCGAGAGTACCTGTTACCGGAAATGCACCATTCGAGACATGGACAAAGAAACCCTGCATCGAGGGGATTATGTTGGTTGCCACGCCCGGGTCAGTTGAAACCCCTCCGACATAGCTGCTGTAGGTTCCACCATACTGGTCGGAGGGACTGGCTTTGAAGAAATGGATGGCATTTTCGATGTTAGTTTTGGTCCATCCCGCTGCATCCCAGTCAATAGGAGAAGGATATGGATTTCCCACAAGGTTGAAACCAAGTGTATATGGATTATTATGGTTATATAAAGTAAGCGACATGCTTCCGTTATTCACAATCCCTGTTACATCTGCCGTATCCGGCACTGAAACTGATCCAAAATTGACGGAATAGCCGCGCATAGGCCTTAACAGGCTGTCAGGATATGAATATTTGATCCATCCCGAGGCCGGTACTCCTGCCAGCTTCCTGTTCTCATCATACCTGAAAACAGACGGAAATGCAGCTCCAAGATCCATATCATCACCAAACTGGCTGACCCTGGAATCCTGAAAAGGTGAGCTGAAATATTTATAACCAAACCCCGAAGGAAGATACCTTTGCATTGTTACAAGGCCGGTAACTTCACCGGCACCAGTACCGTTTATCAGAGCTGTCTGTGAAGGGCCTGACAGAAGGACAAGATGTCCGTCTGAGACCAGGTTTCCGGTGTTTACGGTTACAATGCCTGAAACTTTCAGCGTATCATTAAGAGTTACACCTGTACTGTTGGTGATGATGAAATTTCTTATTGTGTTGTTTTCAAACACATTACTTCCAATTGACTGGGCTACTGATCCGTTAAATTCAATAGTCCCGTTTGAAGCATCTAATATTCCGTTGTTGTTTATTGATCCGGAAACTTGTATTGTATTACCATTAACTATCAGTGAGGCTCCGTTGTCAATCGTAAGATCTTTTACAATACCTGCTCCACCGCTGCTGAGAACAGGCTGGTTGGCAGTATTTGTTACCAGGACTGAATTAGTCTGGCCGGGGACATGTCCGCACGACCAGTTATCCGGATCGTTCCAGTCTGTACTCACACTACCGTTCCATGCAAATCCCGGATTTATTGTAAGTATAGCTGCAGAACTGTTAACCGGGGAAGTACCACAGCTGCTTGAAATTACACAGCGGTAGGATTTTCCGTTTTTCGAATTGTCGGGATTTGTAAGTACTAAAGTGGAAGAAGTAGCACCACTGTAAATACCTCCGTTTGAAATATTTACACCATTTTCCTGCCATTGGTATGTAGTATTATAACCAGAAGCGGTTACAGAAAAAGTTGCATTATCACCGGGGCATATTGTCTGAGGCTGAGGCTGGGTAGCTATCGTAATTCCGCCATAAATCGTAAGTCTGACATTAGTTGCCGGACTTTCACAACCATTTATGGTCTGTGTGACAGTATAATTATATGTTCCCGGAGCAGTTTGTCCGGTCGAAAACGGATTTGCTGTACTTACAAGAGTACCACCACTATACCAGCGGAAATTCTCACCTGAGGTCGCTTCCAGGTACGTGATCTGATTTGAACAATATTCTTTATCGGGAGCTGCCGGGGCTGATGGTATATCAGTTATTAAAATCTCTTTAGTAACACTTGAAGGACCACAGCTGCCTGCGTATGTATATGTAATTGAATAAGTTCCCGCAGCAGGAGGTGTAAATATATTTCCGGAGATATATGGATTTCCCGAATATGTACCACCGGCCGGATATCCGAATGTAAGTGTAATAGGGCTGGAACAGAGACCTGCAGAAAGGAGCCTTAGTGAAGTATCTTCTGTATCGATTGAATAAAAGGTTATAGGTGATGACTGGTTATTGTATTCGGTTCTCATCCATCCGTTTGATCTCACTTTATCGGAGATCCTTAATTCATCAAATTTTCCATCGAAATAGTAGTCTGATAAAAAAGGCTCTTTGCCGATTGTAAGATCGTTTGAAGATGTTCCCAGAACCCCTGTTTTTTTGAAAGGTCTTTCAGGTATGCCATTTACAAAAGTTTTTATTGAGTCAAGAACGTCGGAACTTATTCCGGCGAGATAATACCACTGTCCGGTATTAAGTACAGTTCCTCCTGTCACATCACGGTTCAGGGAAGGTGTATTTGCAGAATTCCTTATCTCAAATTCAACCTTGTTGTTTGTATATATGCCAAACTTGTAGCCTCCGCCTGAATTATTTTGGTTCCCGGCAATCTTCTGGTCACGGGTTCTCGTGTCCATGTAAACCCATGCAGATACAGTTATATTACCCGCGAAATTGGTATTAGGGGCA
>JAKQPD010000413.1 GCA_029564935.1 Bacteroidota bacterium | reverse complement strand
AGGGTAAATTTTCATATCTTTCATTAAAATTTTAATTTTTAGTTTAATTGCATGATGTGCCCCAAATGTTGATAAGATTTTAAGAGGTAATGTTAGTCAACAATTGAGGTGCATCTTTATATGTTCTTTTCTTTGTCAGGCAAGAGGTACAAATTGACATAACAGTTGAAGGATCCGGATCACCAGGATCTTTTATTTCAATAAATCAATTAGTTATGCGATGAGCCTGTTGTGACTGACGGGGCGGAAGCATGCATCGCAGGAAGGCGATGCGGTTCAGAGTTCAGAGTTCCGGGTTAAGGGTCAGGATCATATCCAGACACTACCGTGAACTAGCCTTCACCGCCACCTTCAGCTAGTAACGTTGGTTAAAGACTACCCTGAACCCGGAACCCTGAACCCGGAACTTTCACTCAAAACTCCAATTCATCTAATATGATAAAATCTTCTCTGAAAGTCCTGACAGTTGTCGGAACGAGGCCTGAGATAATCAGGTTATCGCGGGTGATGGCACTTCTTGATCAACATTTCAACCATATCATTGCTCATACGGGACAAAATTATGATTATGAGCTGAATGAGATATTCTTCAAAGACCTGGAACTCCGGAAACCCGACTTCTTCTTAAATGTTGATACATCTTCTCTCGAGGCAGCAGTGGGCGATATAATCAGGAAATCAGGCGAACTGCTGAGAAAAGAGTCACCCGATGCTCTGCTGGTGCTTGGAGATACCAATTCCTGTCTTTCAGCATATATGGCAAAAAGACTTCATATACCCGTCTTCCACATGGAGGCAGGGAACAGATGTTTTGATTTTAACGTTCCTGAAGAACTGAACCGCAGGGTCATCGATCATATGTCCGATTATAACCTTGTATATACAGAACATGCACGCCGCCATCTTATAGCCGAGGGATTACCACAAAGGAGGATCTATCTGACGGGAAGTCCCATGAAAGAAGTCCTGGACTATTATATTCCCAAAATAAACGGATCAATTATCCTGGATACGCTTCATCTTAAACAAAAAGAATATTTCGTAATATCAACACACAGGGAGGAAAATGTTGATAATCCTGAACATCTGCAGGAGATACTTGCGATATTGGATCTTCTTGTGAAAGAATATGATGTACCTGTGATCGTTTCCACACATCCGCGGACAAGAAAAAGGCTTGAACAACTGCCGGGAATGAAAATGGATCCGAAGATACAGTTCCTTAAACCATTTGGTTTCACCGATTATGTTCATCTGCAGATGAATGCCCTGTGTACCCTGTCAGACTCCGGAACGATAAGCGAGGAATCATCGATATTGAATTTCCCGGCAATATCATTCCGGCAGTCAATGGAACGTCCGGAAGCACAGGATGCCGGGACAATCATTCTGACAGGCTTTGATACACAGGTTGTGATGGACAGTATTAGGCTTGTCATGAAAGAATTTGAACAAACCGGAGGATACAGAAAGATCGCGGATGATTATACAATTGACAATACATCATGGCGGGTTGTGAAACTGATAGCGGGGAATGCGAAGCTGAGTAATTTGTGGAATGGGATTCAACTGCACTGAGACTAAGGCGTTTGGGGTACAAAACTTTCCCCTCCTTTTTTGAAGGAGGGGTGGCCAGACAGTGAAATCATCTGGCGTGCAGAAGTGTAAATTTTCTGGCCGGGGTGGTT
>JAKQPD010000201.1 GCA_029564935.1 Bacteroidota bacterium | reverse complement strand
AGCTGGGATGTTCCTCCATATCCGACAGGTTTACCGGCAGGAAGGATTTCACCTTTATACTGAAGCAGAAGTGTCGGTTCACTTGCTATAAGTACTTCATAGAAAGCATCGCCGACAGGAATGAATTTCACATCCCGGATTATCACGGTATCCACCATACCGGGATTAGATATATCATAATACTTTCCATCCCTGATAAAAACCATTTTTTCAGTAACAGTATTATAGTTCAGGTTCGGAGTCTGAACCTGCCCGTTCTTCATTATCACCTTTGACATGTTGAATTCCTGGAAATAATACTGCGGCATTGAGCCGTCGGAGGTTGTCTGGCTGTTCAATAATGCCGGTATCAGGGCTGTTGAAATTGCCACAATGTATTTTACGAGTAAGCTTGTTTGCATATTATCTGATTATTTGGATTTAATTACTCAACATATTCATTAAGACCCTCCCATCTGACCTTCCATTTATCGTTATGCGGGAACTGGCCATAAACGCACATTTTCGCAACAGCGGTAAGCAATCCTCCGTTACCCGGAAGGTATATGGCAAGTCTCGGATTCTGATAATTGTGCCCGTTAAGCAGATACCTGTTCTTTGGGGCTTCCATCATAAGGAAATCTATTGCCTGTTCTCCTCTTCCTATAGCGGCTGCCGACATCGCCAGCATCGGGAAGTCCCATCCCCATGTAGATGGCCAGTTCCACTTAAGCATTATTGTATCAAGGGAATGACCGAGTATCATGTTGTTTACCAGTTCAGTTTCGGGCAGCACTCCGTTCATCCCGGAAACTATCGGATGATCACTCAGATATCTGGGATTTGTATAGGAATCTTTTGTGTCTTCCGAACAAAGGTAAATCCCATCCTGAACTGCCGGTTCTGAAATTTTTTCTGCAACATCTTCCCACAGTTCAGGTACCTCAAGTCCTAATCTCTCTTTCCATTCAATCGCGGTTTTCAGTCCCCAGTACCAGTAAACCAGCTCGAATGCCGGATTAATTGTTGTCTCTTTCCTCAGGCTTTCCTGGGCGGGAATAAGTACCGGACCGAGAATATAACGGTCACCGGCTTCATCATACCAGGCATATGATGCCATGAAATCAGCCGATTCAAAAACCAGGTCTTTATACTCATCCAGAATTCTTTCCCTGTTTTCAGAATTCTTATAAAGAAGTTCAGCATAAAATATCGGGTGTGGCTGCTGCCAGATAAGAAAGGTACCCACACCGCTTGGGCTCTCCCGGCCATCCTGACTTGTCATTTTCGGCCATCTGGCTCCTTTATAGCCCTGCCGTTGAGCAGTTTCGCGTGCTCTGCCGAGAATTTTAAAATAATAGTCCATCTGCCTTTCAAGAACATCTTCTTTCTGCCATAATGCAAAATGAACTCCGTGCCACCAGTGCATTTCAAGATGGAATTTACCAAACCAGCTGTTGTATGTAAGCCCGGTTTCTGCAGGTGGTAAGGATCCGCTGCACTGTATTTTTGTCAGATACCGTGAGAGTATAACCCGTCGTTCAAGCTCGAATGACCTGTGATCGGTACATTCTGAAAAATCAACGGCACCACCTGAACTCCAGAATTCAGCCCAGCCGGTTCTGTTTTTTTCAGCTGTGAGGGCAAAATCATCAGGAACTTTCCTGATCTCTGCCTTGCTGAACAAACAGGAAAATTCAAATGACTGTTCATCAGCTGCCGGTTTGATATAATACATATGCCGGGAAGCATTTCCCATGGATCCGCTTGTATGTCTCACCTTTACGAAATAACGGTCATCATCCTGTATCCTTTCAAACAGGGTCTCACCTTCACCGGAGGATATCACATTTGTAATATGGGCATCAGGGTTGTCAAAATCATATCCGGCAGGCTGTGGTATTCCCATCGGAAAATGGATCTTTATCTTTAACCGGCCTTCACGGATAAGGTCAGATTCTATCCTTGCTGAAACCTGGTCATCGCCCGTATGGCATACAGTCGTTACCTGAACCGGAACACCCTCAACCGTAAAACGGCTGGAAATCTTTCCTGTCCAGAGATCAAGTTTCTGCACATTATCCTTTATATCCGTGATAGTGATCTCTGAACCGTCTTCCTTCAGTATCTGCAATCCTACCATTCCCAGGTGAATACGATGAGGGTTCTCCCTTAGCCAGTCTGATGCCATCCTCTTTCGCTCATCCTCTCCCCTCCCATATTGCCATAAATAGCTTACCAGCCTTCCGTGTACATCATAATTGCGGTAATTATCTTCAAGATTATAGTTTTCAGGGTTTGGAAATGAATGCCAGCCCCAGTCCGACATCGTTCCGAGTGATATCCCTCTTTCATAAAACCCTGGAAATGTCTGCAGCCCGGTCACATCAACAGTAAATGTAAATGTCCCGTTACCCACCGAAAAAGAATTAAGACTGTCAATAATACTGTTTACAATATTATGACGTGATACAAGATCATACCTGTTTATGCCCTTATCGGTCTTACAGGAAAATGACATTAAAATGATAATAATTGTAGTTGTTAACTTAATGCATACCCTCATTAGTGAAACGTATTAATCTGTTTATTTCATGGATACTTTTATTTTTTATAGCACCCCTTTGTTTTCCTTTTTGATAACCTTGTGTCCCTGCGATATAATTCACCCCTAAATCCCTGCCTGCGCTGTCGCTTCGGCAGGCAGGCCCCAAGGGGGACTTCTGAGTCTGAGCGCCCCCCTTTTAATGTCATTTCACCTGCAATTTACAAAGATTATCCCTGTTTGATACGCATGTCAATCTTCAAATTTTAACATACACTGGCAAACTTTTGTTTTTTCAGTTAATTTTGAGAATTAATGCAATACAAAATACCGTGGATACTGACATAACCATCATTGGGGCAGGAGTTATTGGTCTTGCCATCGGGGAAAGACTCTCTGCGAACTTCAGCAACCTCTTTATAATCGAAAAACATCCGACTTTCGGACAGGAGACCAGCAGTCGCAACAGCGAAGTTATCCATGCAGGAATATATTATCCGCAGGGTTCGCTGAAGGCAACGCTTTGTGTGGAAGGGAAAGCTCTTCTTTATGAATACTGCAGGAAGCATGACATACCATATAATAATTGTGGTAAGCTTATAGTCGCCACAAACCCCGAAGAAGTAAAGGTCATCGAAGGTATAAGAGAAACAGCACTAAAAAATGGTGTTGATCTTGAAGTTAAGGAGAAAGATGAAATTTCTGTCCTGGAGCCCAATATTTTTGCTATGAAAGCTCTGTATTCTCCTACGACCGGTATTGTTGACACACATTCGCTGATGAAGCAGTTTGAGACTGTGATCATTAATAATGGCGGACAGATAGCATATGGCAGTGAAGTAACAGGTATTAAAAAGCTCAGTGACGGTTATGAGATCAACGTTCTGGATGCCGATAAACAGTACTTCAGTTTCACGACCAGGTTACTTATAAATTCTGCAGGTCTGACTGCCGATAAGATCTCTGAAATGACCGGAATAGTTGATGAAAAGCTGGCTATCCATTTCTGTAAAGGAGAATATTTCAGGGTTAATCCCCCGAAAAACAGGCTTATTAAGAGGCTGATCTATCCTGTACCGCATCATAATATGGAAGGTATCGGCATCCATGTGACAATTGATATGGCAGGAGGAGTAAAACTGGGGCCCGATGTAACATACCTTAAATCAAAAGAATATGATTACAGGGTAACGGCTTCAAAGCAGGAAGCGTTCTGGAGATCTGCACGGAAGTTCCTTCCTTTCCTTGAATATGATGATATAACCGCCGAAATGGCCGGGATCAGACCAAAAACCCAGAAAGAAGGCTATCCCATCCGGGACTTTTATATCATGGAAGAGAGCGAAAGAGGTTACAGGGGATTCATCAACCTTGTAGGGATGGAATCGCCGGGACTCACATCCTGCCTTGCTATAGGAAATTATATTAATAATCTTGTCATCAATATCAAATAAATCAATTATTTTTATTTTTTGATTTTATCCATTATAACTTGAAAGGAGGAGAAAATGAAATCTTTTAACACATACAAACAGTTGCTTCTGATAATTTCCTTTACTTTTTTTACTGTTGCTCTCTCAGGTCAGAATAATAAGTCGGGAGATGTTTATGTCCCGGAAGTAGGTCAGCAGGGTAAAGATGTAGTCTGGGTTCCGACACCACAGGAGCTTGTTGATACAATGCTTTCAATCGCGAAAGTCACTCCGGCTGATTTTTTGATTGATCTTGGTTCCGGGGACGGACGAACAGTGATCTCGGCCGCTAAAAGAGGTGCCAGAGCCCTGGGAATTGAATACAATCCTGATATGGTTAAGCTGTCGCGGAGAAATGCAGAGAAAGAGGGTGTCAGCGGGAAGGCTGAATTTATTGAAGCTGACCTTTATGAGGCTGACCTTTCTAAGGCCACAGTAATAACAATGTTCCTGTTACCTGAGATAAACTTAAAGCTGAGACCAAGGATACTCGAGCTTAAACCGGGGACACGGATCGTATCCAACACATTTACAATGGGTGAATGGGAAGCTGACAGGGAAGTAACAACCGAGGACAACTGGAACAGCTGGAATACAGCTCTTTTATGGATCGTTCCTGCAAAAGTTGAAGGCATCTGGAAACTCGGGAAGGATGAACTTGCAATAACACAGGATTTTCAGATGATCAGGGGCAAACTCAATCATAACGGAAAATCGTTGACAATAACTGACGGAAGGCTCAGCGGTAATGATATAACATTCAAAGCCGGAGACTATCTTTATACAGGGACTGTCAACGGCAACAAAATATCCGGCAAGGTCTCAAATTCGGTTCTTGGCAATACAAGCGACTGGGTGGCGACAAGGTGATCAGAAATTATTCTCAGCCTTTTTGTTTACTTTTCAGGAGCTTCTCAAGATCTGCCATCTCATCCCTGAATCTTGCAGCTTCGATGAAATTCAGCTCTGAAGCAGCTTTTTCCATATTCTTCCGGGTCTTTTCAATTGCTTTCTCAAGCGCTTCCCGGTTCATATATTTTATGACAGGATCTGCAGCAATATCTGCACGTTCGGGTTCAATATAAGCTTTGACAGAGACACCCTTTTTACTCAGACCGGCAAGTATTGTACCGGTTTTCCTTACGATCTGAGCCGGTATAATACCCATTTCATCATTGTATTTTAATTGTTTTGCACGCCGGCGATTCGTTTCATCTATAGTCAACTGCATGCTGTTAGTAACCGTATCGGCATACATTATTACTTTGCCATTGAGGTTGCGGGCTGCCCGTCCTGCCGTCTGGGTAAGTGATCTTGCAGACCTGAGAAATCCCTCCTTATCGGCATCGAGAATCGCTACAAGCGAAACTTCAGGAAGATCGAGCCCTTCACGAAGAAGGTTCACTCCCACCAGGACATCAAATTCACCGGTACGCAATCCTTCCATTATTTCTATCCTTTCAATAGTATCAATATCCGAATGAATGTACCTGCTTCTGATCTCAAACTTCAGAAAATAAGAATTTAATTCCTCCGCCATTCTCTTGGTGATAGTTGTGACCAGTGTTCTCTCACCATTCGATGCCCTTTCCCTGATCTCATCCATCAGATTATCGATCTGGTTAAGAGTAGGTCTTACTTCAACCGGAGGATCAAGCAGTCCAGTCGGCCTTAAAACCTGATCGACAAATACTCCTTCGCTCTTTTCAAGCTCATAATCGGCGGGGGTCGCACTTACATAAATTATCTGGCCGGTAAGTGATTCAAACTCCTCTATGCGCAGAGGTCTGTTATCAAGTGCGGCAGGCAGCCGGAAACCGTATTCAACAAGCGTCTGTTTCCTCGAATGATCGCCCCCGTACATTCCCCGGATCTGAGGTATGCTTACATGACTTTCATCAATCACTGTAATAAAATTTTCGGGGAAGTAATCCAGCAGACAGAAGGGCCTCGTCCCCGACTGGCGGCCGTCAAAATACCTTGAATAATTTTCAATACCGCTGCAATATCCGAGTTCCTTTATCATTTCGAGATCATATAACACCCTCTGTTCAAGCCTCTTTGCCTCTTCTCTTTTTCCAATATCGTTGAAATACGTAACCTGCCGAACCATATCATCCTGTATTTTACTGATTGCCTGATTTATCCTGTCGCGTGTTGTAACAAAAATGTTCGCGGGATAAATAATAAAGTCATCCATGTTTTCCAGCCGGCGATTACTCTCAGGATCAAAAGTATATATCTCCTCGATCTGGTCGCCAAAGAAAATTATCCTGACAGCGATATCGGCGTATGCAGGAAACACATCCACGGTATCGCCTCTTACCCTGAATGTACCGTGGCGGAATTCCAGATCATTGCGTGAATAGAGACTGTCGACCAGCTTCCTGAGGAATTGGTTGCGTCCTGTTTTCTTTCCCTTAATGATATGAACAGTATTTGAATGATAATCTTCGGGGTTACCGATTCCGTAGAGACACGACACAGAAGAAACAACAAGAACATCCTTTCTTCCGGAGAGCAGTGATGAAGTTGCGCTCAGTCTTAACTTCTCTATGTCTTCATTTATCGAAAGATCCTTCTCAATATAGGTATCTGTCACAGGCAGGTATGCTTCCGGCTGGTAATAATCGTAATATGAAACGAAGTATTCCACACGGTTATCAGGGAAGAACTGGCGGAATTCCCCGTAAAGCTGTGCCGCAAGAGTTTTATTATGACTCAGTACCAATACAGGTCGCTGGACTTTTTCAACGACATTGGCAATCGTAAAGGTTTTTCCCGAACCTGTTACGCCAAGGAGAGTCTGGTAAGGAACACCTTTCTCCAGTCCTTCGACAAGTTGTCTTATTGCTTCAGGCTGATCGCCGGTCGGTTCAAAATCAGAGACAAGCTTAAATTTCATCGAATTAGTAACTTTTCCTATAAATTAAGATCAGACCTGAAATTTACATATTCTGAAGCATTTATTTTAAACCGGAATATTTATAAAATTAAAAAGGCGCTTATCACAGCGCCTTTTTAATTCCGGAGAACCCGGTGTATACTAACCTAAATAACCCTTCAGTAGTTTGCTCCGCGATGTATGTCTGAGCCTGCGGATAGCTTTTTCTTTTATCTGTCTTACTCTTTCACGTGTAAGACCAAATTTTTCTCCTATCTCCTCGAGAGTCATTTCCTGGCAGCCTATTCCGAAAAAGTACCTGATAATATCCCGTTCTCTTTCGGTAAGTGTTGCAAGAGCCCTGTATATCTCCCTCGATAACGATTCATCCATCAGAAGCTTGTCGGCGACCGGAGAATCGGTATTGGTAAGAACATCAAGGAGACTGTTATCTTCACCTTCGATGAACGGGGCATCAACCGAAACATGCCGTCCTGATACTTTTAATGTATCAGTAACCTTTTCCTTCGGAAGTTCGAGAACATCTGCAAGCTCTTCAGGTGACGGAGTACGTTCGTTCTCCTGTTCAAACCTCGAAAAAGCTTTATTGATCTTGTTAAGAGAACCAACCTGGTTGAGAGGAAGCCTTACAATCCTTGATTGCTCGGCAAGAGCCTGCAGGATTGACTGCCTTATCCACCAGACAGCATATGAAATGAATTTGAATCCCCTTGTTTCATCAAATTTCTCTGCAGCTTTTATAAGCCCCAGATTACCTTCATTTATAAGGTCGGGAAGGCTCAATCCCTGGTTCTGATACTGCTTCGCAACCGAAACAACAAAACGAAGATTTGCCTTGGTGAGTTTTTCGAGTGCAGTCCTGTCGCCTTTTTTGATACGCTGAGCCAGCTCCACCTCCTCTTCTACCGATATCAACTCCTCTTTACCAATTTCCTGCAGGTATTTGTCAAGTGAAGCACTCTCTCTGTTCGTTATGGATTTGGTAATTTTTAGCTGTCTCATGCTGTCTGAAAAATTGTCGCAAAGATAATATTATACACTGTAATAACAAATAATTTTAACAATTGTTGCGAACATAAAATTGTTAACATTTTATGTCTCTATAAAACAATTAATTATACGTATATTTTGAAATAATTATTCGAGATTCGGGATTCGAGATACTATGTTAAAGGTTCCAGGCTCGAACCAACGAAACCTGAAACCTGAAACTTTGAATTCCGAATCTTGAATCAAAATCGTGAATTTAATTCCCGTACTGATATTGGAACTGTCTTCCTTCGGGAGTTATTCCGGCTATTGATCTGAGGGATTTTTCAGTGCTTCCTGCAGCTGAACGTACATCATCACCGCTGTTAACTTTTTTGTTATTTATAGTTGTGATTATGGTTCCTCTCCTTATTCCCAGATCCCGGAAAAGTCCGTCGCCGACCTCGACAATCTTGACACCATTATCGACCCCGAACATTCTTTTGTCATTGGAGCTCAGGGGTTCAAATCTGGCACCGAAAACTGCTCCTCCTCCTGAACCGCGTTCAACTACTGCTGTGGTTCCGGAAATATTCTTCAGTGTGATTGGGACAGTCGATTCTTTACCATTTCGGATGTAGGTTATATTTACCCTGTCACCAGGACGCTGTTTTCCGACCTGTTCCTGAAGCTCGGTGGCATTATTGACAGTAACTCCGTTGAATTTAATTATTACATCATCTTTCTTAAGGTTGGCATCTGCTGCTGAACCGCCTTCCTTAACATCAGTAATGATAGCACCTTTAATCTCCTTCAGATTTTTATCCTCAGCTATTTCAGGTGTAACATCGGCAATGTTCACTCCGATAAGTGCACGCTGAACTTCTCCATACTCTTTGAGGTCTTCGACTACTTTTTTAACTATGCTGACAGGTATTGCAAACGAATTACCAGCGTAAGCGCCACTTGGAGAATAGATTGCAGAAGTGATCCCTACCAGAAGTCCTTTGGTGTCAACCAGTGCACCACCGCTGTTGCCCATATTAAGAGCAGCATCAGTCTGAATAAAAGACTCTATGCGGTAATCATTCTCAAGGATCCCGAGATTTCTTCCCTTGGCGCTTACTATACCTGCCGTAACTGTAGAAGTCAGATTAAATGGATTTCCTACCGCAAGAACCCATTCACCGACTTTCAGATTATCAGAATCACCATATTTAAGGTAAGAAAGATCCTGAGCCTTGACTTTAAGAAGAGCGATGTCTGTGGTCGGATCACGACCGATAACCTCAGCATTCAGGAGCCTGTTGTCATTCAGTTTTACTTCGATGTTCTCTGCATCCTCAATAACATGGTTATTTGTAATTATATAACCATCGGCTGAAATTATAACCCCTGAACCGTAACCGGCTACTTCACGCGGTCTGCTGCTGTAGCGGTCACCATAGAACCATTCTATTATGGGATTCTGAGGCTGCTGTACCGTTGACTTTGTTCTTACATGCACAACTGCATGAACTGTCTGTTCTGCAGCATATGTAAAATCAACCTGTCCCGGCTGCATCTGCAGTGCTGTGAGATAAGCCTTCGCTTCAGGTGTTTCGATCTTTGAACTATCCCTTGCTACCACGGCTTCCGGCTTGTCAACTATCTTGGTATAAGCTACCAGTGCTATAACGGCACCCAGAAGAGCCATTAATAAAGCACCAAAGAAATATTTCCCTTTCATATCTGTTTAATTTTTAAATTATCACTTTTATTATATTTGTCGCCATTTTATCAAATATTATGCCTGATAAAAGATTCTTATATTTATAACCTTTTTCCAGTGAATTTGTTTTACAAAGATCGTGCATTTTTTCTATGACCTTCAATATATTACAATGATTTAACAACACTTTAACAATGATAACAGTAGCTTTTAACAAATATCAGGGAGCAGGAAATGATTTCGTGATGATAGATAACAGAGGGAATCAGATCAATCCTGACGATGTAGTCCTTATTAACAAATTATGTGACCGACGATTTGGCATAGGCGCCGACGGGTTAATTCTGGTTTCGGACCACAACATACTTGATTTTGAGATGAAATATTTCAATGCAGACGGGAAGCTTGGATCGATGTGCGGTAACGGCGGCAGATGCACCGCTCATTTTGCCCTGAAACACGGAATTGCCGGAAAAACCCAGAAATTCATGGCTTTCGACGGTCCGCATGAGGCACAGGTTGAAGACGATATCGTACGCCTGCAAATGGCTGATGTAAAAAGTTTCAGAATGGTGGACAATAATTATTTCATTAATACCGGATCTCCTCATTATGTATTATTCAGAGATGATGTTGACAGTATTAATGTAAATGAAGAAGGTAAAAAGATAAGATGGTCAGATAAATTTGCACCAGGCGGTACAAATGTCAACTTTGTTCAGGTCATTGATAATGGATTGAAAATAAGAACATTCGAAAGAGGAGTTGAAGAGGAGACACTGGCTTGCGGTACCGGGGTAACTGCATCTGCCATTGCTGCAGTTCTAAAAGGACATTTTGACACTTCTCCTGTAAATGTCAGAGCCAGGGGTGGCAATCTCAAGGTTGAATTCAGGATCGAAAACAATGAAATAACGAATGTATGGCTCACAGGTCCTGCAACATTTGT
>JAKQPD010000383.1 GCA_029564935.1 Bacteroidota bacterium | reverse complement strand
ATGGAAAAGCTTAAAAAAGAAATTGATGCAATCCGGGATAACAGACTGCTCCTTCAGGAACCCGATCCGATTTATAATAAACTGACTGACATCACTGACAAGCTTAAAACAGCATTGAATGAATTAAAGCAAAAATATATTGACCTGTATGATAAATTGATGGTGGGTTTACAGTCGAATGAATATTTCAGTAAACTTACTCCGGAGCAAAAGAATTCTATTTTAAGGACACACCAGCTTCTGGGTAAACCTGAAATTAAAGCCTTAGACTCCAAATCATTGCTTCTGAACCTGCAGAAAGCATCACTCGAAGCCTGGCAAACTAAAATCGCAGCACTTCCCGGACAATTCCAGGCTGCTATAGATGAGGCTGTTAAAATACTTGCTCCTCAGGCAAAGACCTATGAACTTCCCAAACGAACCCTTTCAAACCAGGCAGATATTGATAAATATATCTCAGAAATAAAAAAAGAGTTGGAAAACCTTTTGAAAGAATCAGCTTCAATTATTCTTAAATAATGGCAGTACTTACACAACAGCAACGAAATACGCTTGAATCAGCAGTAAAACAGGCAAGAAGGGTTTCAGAAACAGGGGCATGGAATTCACTCAAGGCATTTGCAGTCGACAATCCTGAACCTTTCCCTCATATGAATCCCGAACAACGGAGTCTTCGTAACCGCCTACGCAGCAAAGCCAGGTTATTGGGGGATGAACTTCCATCAAGCGGACATCAGCAGATTGACCAACTTTCGTATGAACTGGCCTACGAATACTGGCATAAAATACTCTTCGCAAAATTTCTGGAGGCTAATGGTTTATTGATGCATCCCGATGGTGTATCTGTAACCATGGAAGAATGTGAGGAACTGGCAAAAGAAGAGGGTTACTCAGACAAATGGGATATAGCTGCCAATTTTGCTTCAAAAATGCTTCCGGCCATATTCCGCCCTGAAGATCCACTGATGCAAATTTCATTTTCCCCTGACGACAGGATAAAA
>JAKQPD010000370.1 GCA_029564935.1 Bacteroidota bacterium | reverse complement strand
ATCCGCGGAAAATTGCTGAAGACTGGATAAGACCTGTTGCCCGCATAGAACCAAAGGACACCGATTATTACAACATAAAATTTGAGTCATATAAAAAACTGTATCCTGCCCTGAAGGAACTAAATTTATAATAAATTATATCTTATTGAACTTCAGGTATTAATGCCCTACAGGCAAAAGGGGATGTGGTAAAATGATCAATAGTCTATTGTCATAAATGCCCTACGGGCAAGGGAAATGGAGTAATAGCTTGTCGTACTAATGTCATTAATACCATGCTGTGCTATAATTCATAAAGATTACCGCTTAGCGGTTAAGGTATTGTAGTATGGATTATTTTTGAGAAATAATTCCGCGTAGCGGATATGGTATCTTACACCATAACCTCTACGAGGTATTAAATCATCCCACAGAACCTTTACCTACAATACCCCATGCCCTACGGGCAAAAGGGATATGGTAAAATGATCAATAGTCATAAATGCCCTACAGGCAAGATATATGGGTTAATCGCCTGTGGTTATATTGTCATTAATATCTTTTTTTTGCCCGTAGGGCATTAATAACGATAGACCAGGGATCTATCCACACATCCCCTTTGCCCGTAGGGCATTAACATCTCAGGTCATGAGATTTAGAAATTAGAATAGAGCAATAAAAAACGTTTTTTAATACGTTTTTTAATACGTTTTTTAATACGTTTTTTTTACAAAACAACAGCATTTCTGAATCGTTAATCTGAAATATCAGTGTAGCTGTAAAAATATAAAAGAAATACTGATCATTGTTAATGTGAAAAGAAGTCTCCTGTTTTTGTCAATGAGGCACATTAATCTGAAGGAGTGGAATATGAATAATCCAAGTGGAACATGAGGTGGCTGCAAGCCCTCACTAACCCGGCTCTGTAGGAGCTGAATATACATGTACTACAAAAATCTGTCAAACTACCAGAATTTAAAATAAAACAAGTTATATTTAAATTCCCATTTTAAGACAGGATGAAAGATAAAATCACGACCTTCTTAATCAGCAATCTTCTTATATTCTCAGCAATTTACAATCATGCATTTACTGCAAAGGCTCAGGACGCAAGGAAGGATGATACAGAGATTGAAAAAATATGGGAAAAGATATCGCCCTGTTTTATTCCCTCTGAAGAATACAGGGATAATTACGGCAACTACAGGTCACCATTGAAATTTTACAACAGCGATCCGGTTGAGACAGCAGCAGACTGGAAGAGAAGAAGAAATGAAATTCTTGCCCGGTGGAATGAAATGATGGGAAAATGGCCTCTGTTCTTAAAGAATCAGAAAATGGAGATCATTGAAACAACCCCGGAAGATGGATTTATTAAGCACAGGGTAAAATTCAACTGGCTGCCGGGAGAACCGACAGAAGGTTATCTTCTAATCCCTGAAGGCAAAGGTAAAAAACCGGCTGTGGTTGTTGTATTTTATGAACCTGAAACAGCAATCAGTAAAGGTAAGGCTAATCGTGATTTTGCATATCAGCTTACGAAAAGAGGCTTTGTAACACTTTCCATCGGGACAACAGGGACCACAAATTCAAAAACTTATTCACTCTATTATCCTGATATACAGAATTCAACAATTCAGCCGCTGTCGGTACTGGCCTATGCTGCCGCAAATGCGTGGTATGTACTCTCGAAGAGACCTGAAGTTGACAGGAACCGTATCGGGATCATGGGTCATTCCTATGGAGGCAAATGGGCAATGTTTGCCAGTTGTCTGTTCGATAAATATGCCTGTGCCGTATGGTCCGACCCGGGTATAGTCTTTGATGATTCCCGCCCCAATGTGAATTACTGGGAGCCATGGTATCTTGGCTATTATAATCCCCCATGGAGTGGCACCTGGCGCAAAACTGGTAGTATTGATGATGCAAAAGGACTATATCCAAAACTGTTAAAGGATGGTTATGATCTGCATGAACTTCATGCACTGATGGCTCCCCGGCCATTTATGGTATCCGGTGGTTCAGAAGACACTCCCGCGCGATGGATCCCGCTTAACCATGCTATTGCTGTTAATACTCTGCTTGGTTACAAAAATCGTGTTGCCATGGATAACCGGCCGGATCACTCCCCGACTTCAGAATCCAATGAAAAAGCTTACCTGTTTTTTGAATATTTCCTGAAATATAAGAAGTTCAGGGTGAGTAAGTATTAATAGTATTATCAGACCAGAGCTACAAATGCATAACCAAAGGATCCATACTGTTATTCTGACTTTATTACTTCTCCTCCCTGCATTATCCGGATGCCGGAAAAGCAATGATGAAGAAAGGATTAATATTCTGATTATCAGTGGCAAAAATAACCATGAATGGCAGAAAACAACTCCCATTCTTGTTATGATGTATAAAAATACGGGACTTTTTAAAGTAAGTGTATCAGACAACCCCGACACCCTGACATATAATACCCTGAAAGACTATGATGTCCTTGTCAGCAACCGGAATTCATGGCCCGATACAAGCTTCAGGATGTCCGGGGAATGGGAAAAAGAGTTTCTGAAATATGTCAGGAAAGGAGGCGGAATTGTATTCTTTCATGCAGGAGCCTCATCATTTTACGGCTGGAATGAATACCATCAGATGGGTATTGGCAGATGGGGAAAAGAAACTAATCATGGAATACCTTCCAAAGGTAAGGTCTTTGGATTTGATCTGTCTCACCCCATAACCAAAGGTTTTAAGGATTTCTTTATTGTGGATGAAATATGGGAAAAAACTGATATCTA
>JAKQPD010000358.1 GCA_029564935.1 Bacteroidota bacterium | reverse complement strand
TTAATTCTGAAAGGATGAATAAAACATTTTTAAAAATATTATTAATACTGCTGTTCATACCCACTATCCTGGCCGGCCAGAAAAAGCTTGAAGGTAAAATCTTCGATACAGCCGATAAGGATGAATCCGGTCTTCCCGGTGCAAATCTGGTATGGGCCGGAACAACTGTCGGCACAACTACAAATGCGGCAGGGTACTTCAGCATAAAACGGGTAAAAGAAACTGACAGGCTTGTAATAAGCTTTGTGGGATATAAAACCGATACAGTTTCCGTCAATCCCGATTCAGATTACTTTAAACATAGTCTGAGCCAGGGAAAGGAAATCGGAGAAGTCTTTATTTACGGAAGAGCTTCAGGCACCTATACAGATCGTATCGATCCTGTACTGACAGTCAATATAACGGGTGCTGAGCTGTGCAAGGCGGCATGCTGCAATCTCTCGGAGAGTTTTGAGACGAATGCGTCGGTTGATGTCAACTATTCCGATGCATCAACCGGTGCAAAACAGATCCAGCTCCTGGGCCTTGCTGGTACATATACACAAATCCTTACTGAAAATATCCCTGCAGTATATGGACTGAATTCTGCATACGGACTGAATTTTATCCCGGGTCCGTGGATGGAATCAATCCAGATATCAAAAGGAACATCTTCTGTAAGAAACGGTTATGAATCCATGGCCGGGCAGATAAATGTTGAATACAAAAAACCGAGGACAAGCGAGAAAGCCTATTTCAACGGATTCATTAGTGATGCAGGAAGGCAGGAGGCAAATGCAAATGCATCGCTTCTTCTCAACGAACATTTAAGTACAATGATCCTGGCACACGGCGAGATACAGAACAGCAATAATGACCATAATCACGACGGCTTCAGGGATGAACCTGATATAAGACAGTATAATCTGTTCAACAGATGGGATTACATGACTGAGAATTTTACAGTCAGAGTAGGTTTCAAAGCTCTTGGCGAAGAGAGGATCGGTGGTCAGTTCAGTTATAATCCGTCTGATGAAGATACCTGGAATAACGGGTTCGGTATTAACATAAACACCAGAAGGTATGAGGGATTTACCAAAGTCGGAGGTGTTTTCGGCAGGGAAGGGAGCATGACAGCAGGCTGGATACAGAATATTGCATATCATGACCAGAAATCTGATTTCGGTACAAGAAGTTATGACGGGATACAGAAAACATACTATTCAAATCTTCTTTACCAGTGGAATCCGGGACTGAGCAGGCATAATATAGATGCCGGCTTCAGCTATAAATATGATCTGTATGATGAGAAGCTGGAGGCGCTTATCCTTGGCAGGAAAGAATCCGTCCCGGGTGTTTTTGCCCAGTATACTTATACCGACAGTGCAAAAATGACATTTATCGCAGGCATAAGAACAGATTTTCATAATCTCTACGGAACGCTTGTTACGCCAAGAGTTCACCTGAGATATGTTATTAATCCCGTTCTGACCCTGCGTGCTTCAGCCGGTAAAGGATACCGGTCA
>JAKQPD010000342.1 GCA_029564935.1 Bacteroidota bacterium | reverse complement strand
CCCGATTGCAACTGATTTCATTGATTTCATTTTCTCACGCTTATTTTTTATATCTTTTATGGTCATCGGATTGTTAATCCAGATCAGGTAGCTGTAGCCAGTTATTGATCGTCCGTTGTTAACCTTTCTCACTATCCATTTCCCTTTTCTGATTTGTCTCCTGATTGTATCTCTTTTATTTCTGCGTGCATATGCAACTTCGCTTATCGTGGCCCAAATCCCATTGCCTTTCGCCTCAAGTTTCCTGATCGCGTCTTCATCAGCGAGGGTGATGTCAAGCTCGTCATCCCCGATTCCTTTGTTTTCCTCGGCTTCTTTCTTGAGCTTCAGGAAGAGTTTTTCAAGTTCATCGTAACTGCCGGCAAAACTGCTGCCGGGAAAACTGCCCTCGGCAAAACTGCCTTCGGTTCCGCCTTCGGCATGACCGCCCCGGTCGTCCCTGGGGACATCGGGATAGCTGATCACGTCACCCATATATCATCCCCTTCTTTTCTATGGTTTCCTCTATGCTGGCGCTGTTGCCGTTGATATCGCCTTCCAGCTGAATCTCGATTTCCCTGCCGTCCCAGTTTCTGAACAGGTCTTCCACTACGCGGACTGACCTGAAACGGCACCCGTCTTTCTCATACTCTTTTTTAACTTTCCTGAACTCCCCGTTGTAGAGGGTCTCCATATATTCACCGTCCCGTGTATATATCTGGTACGCCACCTCTCCGGTATCGGCCATGCGGCAGAGCCTTTTCGTGATGTACCACTGGCAGAATACAGGAAACTGCATCTTTGTACGGGCGCCTGTCTTTGTTCTTTGATAGGCTTTTTTTGCCTGAAGACAGGCGAGGTATGCCTCCTGAAGATAGTCATCTGCGGTATAGCAATCATTGAAACCTTCAACTTTTTTTATTATTTCCCTGATTTGCGGAAGTAATACAGTGAATATATGATTGGTATCAAACATCACTAACCAAATAGTAACATAAACGGCAGTAAAAGTCAAACAAATATGTCATAATATAAATAATAAAACATACAATAATATTATTATAAGTATATAAACACAATAATAAACAACAAGTTGAAAACAATTACAAGAATATAACAAAGGATTACTGATAATATTAGCATACTATTAACTGACTATGTTAAAGTTACCTATTGACATGGAGAAACATATTATGTAATGATGTTCCTGTACAGGGTTGTGAAAAAGGAG
>JAKQPD010000332.1 GCA_029564935.1 Bacteroidota bacterium | reverse complement strand
GTTCCTCCGTGTGTCACATCAACTATGGATCCAAGCCATGATCCTGATGTTATGCTGCCGTTTGATATGACTATTCCGTTTATTGTATTTACGGATGATGGGGAAGTGATCGGACCTGTTGTTGTCAGGGATCCGTTTATTGTTATTCCGCTTGACAGAAGATTTATTAAATCTGTCTTTGAAAGTACTCCTACACTGCTCGAGCTTAAAAGAACTCCCCCTATCAGTCCTTCTCCTGCTACATCAAGTTGTTTTTGGGGAGATGTTGTTCCAATACCAAGTCTTTGATTTGAAATATCGAAAAACAGATTGTTTGATCCGGATTGTTCATAAGGGTCTACAAAAAATGCTACTTGTCCCGGCTCTCCTGATCCTGAAATAACTCCGATTAAAGAAGATATATAATTGCATTCCCACATTAATGTTGTTTCATTCCAAGATAAAACTTGATTCTCTGAACAACCGCCGATTATTCTTAACCCTTCCGATGTTAATTCCAGACCGGAATTTGATGATGTATTTGTGGTAGATCCGGATGTAATAACATCAAGAGAAATGTTGTCTGAATTTACTACAATTCCATCTCCAACACCAACATCTAACGTTAGAACGCCCGTTGTTCCCCCTCCTGTTAAACCCTGCCCGGCGTTTATCCCGGTTGTAGCATACGAACTTATTATGCTTGAATCCAGTAGAACTCCCGGTAAATTATGCAAAAGATTTAGCTCAACAGCACTTGATTGGACTTGAGTTCCGGAAATATATAGCTCTTCTGTATTAACTGATCCTGCCACATCAAGATCAAAATATGGATTTGTTATTCCGATACCTAATCTGGCATCTAATATATTAATTGAGTCTATGTTTAAATCTGATCTTTGAAATTGTAATCTTCCTAATGATTCTCCAAATCCTATCCACTGTCCATTTACCGATGAACTATTAAAGACATCACCCTCTGTCATTGACCCGACGCTAGTTATATCCCCGGATCCTGGAATGCTTGTCACTTCCCGCCATTCT
>JAKQPD010000313.1 GCA_029564935.1 Bacteroidota bacterium | reverse complement strand
TAATGTCATCGGAGACCAGATCAGGCTTAACCAGATCCTGTCGAACCTGCTTTCAAATGCACTTAAGTTTACCAGGCAGGGTGGTATTACAGTAGCCATAAAGGAACTGGAAAGGAAAAACAATCACTCCAGGCTTGAATTCTCCGTCCGGGATACAGGGATCGGTATCCCACCTGAAAAACAGTCTGCGATATTTGAGAATTTCACCCAGGCATCATCTGATACAACAAGACGGTATGGAGGAACAGGCCTGGGTCTGGCGATCTGCAAAAAACTGGTCGAATTACAGGGAGGTGTAATAGGCGTTGACAGTGAACCAGGATCAGGATCGACATTCCGGTTCACACTGACTTTTGAAGTATCATCCGAGGGCGCAGGAACGGAAGAATCACAGGCTGTCGAATCATTCAGCGGACTCGAGGGTAAAAGGATACTTGTTGCCGAAGATAATAAGATCAACTTCTTTGTAGCTAATAAGTTCCTTACGGGATGGGGAGTGATTGTCACACATGCCGAGGATGGCCAGCTGGCTATCGAAAAACTTGAAAATGAGGACTTCGACCTCATTCTTATGGACCTTCATATGCCTATAATGGATGGAATTGAGGCAACAAAGATCATCAGAAGTTCAGATAATCCAAGGATAAAAGATATTCCCATTGTAGCCCTGACAGCAGCTATTATGTCCGAGAACCACGACCGGATGGATCAGCTTAATATTAATGATTATGTTCTGAAGCCTTTTAAGCCTCATGATCTGTTCGAGAGGATAAAGAAACATATAAGGTAGGGCTCAGAGGTTCAACGGCACAACGGCACAGTGGCATAATGTCGCAACGGTACAATAACATAACAGCGGGGATTTACCCTGCTCTGTGTTTCCCTGCACCCTGCAGCTATTTAATACAATGTCTGCTTATATAGTCTGTTGCTTTCTTGTTCCCGAGGCCGAAGGATTTCTTAAAATCAAAGCAGGCATCATCTGTTTTTCCTGAGTTGAGAAGTGCAATGCCTTTGTACAGCCAGGTCTCCGAATTTCCGGGATCCAGATCCAGTGCCATTGCATAATCCTTAACAGCCCAGTCCCACGACCTTGCCGCGAAATATGAACCAGCCCTGTCTAAATAACACTGAGGATCATTCGGATTATTCTTCAGGTTTTCCGAGAAATATTTCAGCGCTTTAAGGTTATCTCCCGATGTGGCATTCAGCTTTCCTGCCATGCTTAAGGCTTTTATGTCTTCGGGATATAATTCAAGATATTTCTCAATATCGGCAATTGCTTTATCAGTCTCGCCGGTTTTCCTGTAACATTCGGCACGCTGTATAAGAAGAACCGCATCAGCTACATCAAGGCTCAGTAGTTTTGAATAGGTACCTGAAGCACCCGCCGGATTATTTAGGCTTTCCTGTGCCTGAGCCAGGGCTTTCAGATATTTCTCATTTCCGGGATCGGTTGCAAGTAATTCCGAAAGGATCCTGACAGCAGATGTAAACCTGCCGGCAGTTATATCCACAAGCGATTCAGCATACCTTGCAATCACACTTCCCGGGTAACTCTTTTCAAGCTCATTAAGAACCGCCGATGCTTCTTCAATTTTACCGTTTGAAGTATAATATTCTATTTCCGATATCTTTTTTTCAGTCAACGAATACCAGTCTTTTTTCCAGAATTGCCTCCATTCCGGCCTGTTCTCTATCCTGCTGAATGCCGGATCGAGCATTATTTCCTTTTCACTCCTCCTGAAAACAGACTTCATACTCAACTCAAGATGATACAGGGAAGTAGCAGCATCCCCCTTAAGTGCATATACCCTTGCAAGAGCATATTCTCCTGACTGATCATGAAGATCATTGGCAGAATTCAGATCGGCAATCGCTCCCGAATAGTCACCTTTTAATATATATGCTTCAGCTCTTTCAAGGAGAAGACGGTTATTCTTCTGTTTCTCCAATGCTTCTGTAAGTATCTTAACAGACTTATCAGGCCTTCCTGTGGAATTGAATGCTTTTGCTTTTAGCAGATAATCGAGGACTGATTGACCGTATACCGGTTCGGGAAATACCAGAACAGTAAGTGCCAGCAGGATACCTGCTATATATAGTAGTCTTGTTTTCATTTGGTCTCCTCCTTTCTGACTTCTGCTCCCTTTTCAGTTATTACATGAACAAATCCTGTAAGGTGGAACTGTTCCAGTCCGGTAATTCGCCGTTCAAAGACATCGCACTGATAAAAGTACACACCCGGTGAAACTATCTTGCCCTTATAGGTACCGTCCCAGTTGATCCTTGGCTCACTAGTGCTGAAGATTAAAAGTCCGTTCCGGTTAAACAGTTTAAAATCTATCTTCTCCACCAGGCCGGATGCTTTGGCTATCAATTCATCATTGAAATTATCACCGTTTGGAGTAAATACGTTGGGAATTTCATAGAAATTACACGAGTCGACACAAACCTTTAATGATTTTTCACTTTCATTTCCATGTATATCAAAAGCAGATACGGCATAACAACCCGAAATAATATCTCCCGGATAATGTTTGTAGGTAAGAGTATTTTTATTGTCTATGGTTGCTATCAGGGCCAGCGTCTCCTCATATGTCATTGCATACCATATCTTGTAACCTGAAATATCTTCCTTACATAGCGTATCTTCGATGGTCCAGCGAAGTTGGTTGTACAGGCTGTCACACTGGCTGGTAACATGCAGTCCGGGGGAGCAGGGAGCTTCATTATCTACAGGAGTAACACAGGTTATCTGTGAGAAATTAACCAGGTTTTTTGGCATATTTTCAGAAGGATAAGCTCCGACAGATCTGACATAATAGCAATAGCTTTTCCCGTTCTCAAGATTTAAGTCAGTAAATTCCAGTTGGTTCGTGGTACCTACCGAGTCAAATTTCATTGTAACGCTGTTCTGCCTGAAAAAATCATAACGGGTATTTATCCATGGAACGTTTCTCCCGATAATAAACCTGACCTTTCTGTCGCCGGGATTGGCTGTCAGGAAAACAGATGATGCATATGCCGCTTCACCTACAAGGAATTCACCGCCCGGTGTTCTGTTCCAGAGCTCAATTTTGTAGATATATCCGGTAGTTTGTGTATTGACCGGGGTGTCGGTAAATGTTGTATCATTAAGGGTTGATGTTGGAATAGACCTTACCTTAAGATAGTTTGTTCCTGTAATTCCCTCGGCCCTGTAAATAATATATTCCCATGGACCGGGTGCAGGGATTGTATCAAGCCTCGACGGTTTTTTCCAGCCAAGGAAAATGGCACCGGTGGAAGGATGTGTGCTGTTAATGCTTACATTTTTTATCACGGGGACACCTGAAACAAGCGATGAGGTTATCTCGTTTGATGCCTTGCTCTCAGTACCGTTATTATATACAGCCACGACACGGTAAGTGTATTCTATACCAAACTGGAGGCCCTGGTCATTATCAGAATCAATGTAAGTAACTGTTGTATTGCCAGTTGCATATCCGACCCTTACAAATCCGGTTGATGCGGGTAAGCCCGATGTACAGGAATCCTGGACAAAGGTTGATGCTCCTTCCCTTCGGTAGATGTTAAATCCTGCTATTGCATCGGTGCCATAGTTTGCCCAGTTCAGTCTGATAATTTTACCCTGTGGAAGAGCGCTCTGAAGAATTGGAGGAGGACCGAGAACCTTAATATTCATATTATCAATATCCGAAAGCTTCAGTTCTGAATTATTATCATCGGCTTTAAACACAATATTGTACGGCTGGTTTCTCACGGTTTCATGACATGGGGTCCAGCTGAAGCGCGAAGATGATGATCCGGCAACCGAATCAATTTTGGTAAATTGTGCTTTGCATGTTTCGATATTAAAGACACCCGAGTTAGCAATCTGCTGAATATAATCACCATTCGGATCGGTAGCTGAAACAATGAACTGAAGGGGTTTTCCGACCTCGACACAGAAATTTTTCAGCGGGCTGTTCACCGGAGGTTTGTTATTGGTTTTGAAAACCTCGATTTGCATATCACGGACTACAGTCCCGATTTTTTTTCCACCTCTCCATTCCTGAATTTCCATTGCAACATTATAAATCCCCGTATCAGCAGGAGTATTCCAGATAAGGTCGCCAGTAACTGAATCAACACGCAGGTAGTATGTAGAGGGAGGCAATGTGTAATTCTCTATAGGCTTACCGTTTTCACGAGTACATGTTGTAAGCTGATATGAAAGACTGTCGCCATCAGGATCGTAGGCAGCCGGATTATGAATGAACACATATCCCAGGGCAGCCTTGTCATAAGGGGGATTTAGCAAAACGGGAGTGCTGTTCCTTCCCATCGACGGATTTACAATCAGTATTGTGGAGATTGAGAATACAACATTGACACTGTTCGGGATATTCTTTACTCCGTAATTTCTGTTGGGATCCTGTACAACTATTTTGTAAACACCCGGTCCGGGGTAAGTATGCTTTATCTTATAAACATTCCGCCTGTAATAATTTGGCAAAGTGACTTTTTCGATCCTTTCAGCAGTGGAAACAGTGTTATCACCCCAGTCTACATCAAGCTGCTGCCTGTCGGCCAGGCTTAATGTATAAGTAAATGTGGTTATTGTTATCTCATATGTCAAATCCGAAATCTGAACATAAGTTATCTCACCTGCCCTGTTATGGGTGGCTGAAAGTATCAAAAAGTCAAATGATAATAGTAAAATCGCCAAAAATCTTTTCATAACCTGCCTCCTTACTTCCTCCAGTTACCTTATAAAAAACGTCCGATCTGTTTTCTCCGGAGTCAGCCTTACTCCTTCTTCAAAATCATTAACCCTGATTATTGTCATATTAGCCTGATCTTCATATAACCCCGTCATTATCTCATTCCTTACTGAAATAACTGCCGGTTTGCCCTCTGACCTGAAAACAAGGTTGGCACTTATCTCATTATCCCGGGTTGCCAGTGTCTGATTTAATAACTTGCCTTCAAGCTGTTTATTGTTTACCGAAATAACTACTTTCCCCGTCAGATACCTGCCCAGAAGTTCTTCAGGGAACGATTGACTGTCAGGACTATAAGACTGTCCGGAATCTTTATCGAACAACTTATAGTCGAGCAGGAAATCATCAAAGTACATTCTTACAAATACCTTTATGGAATCAGTACCGGGTACATGCTCTATACTTGTGAGGCTTACATGTACCGGGTGTAACATGACCGATATTGCAAGTGTCAGAATCTTTACCATCCCAGTATGTCTTCAGGCCTGGAAATATCATCAAAAATCAGACCAATCAGCCTGGTTTACCGGATATTCTTGCCCTGTTTACAAGATAATCAACAGTTCCTACTTCAATGAACGAAAATCCGGATCCTCCCGAAAAGTTTCCGGCAAGAACAACTACAACATCATCGCCGTTGAAATCATGTGTCGTTGTCATCTTATCAAGGGCTATACGAATAAACTCATCAATCGATTCCCTGCGTTCCTGGTAGCTGGTATAAACGCCATATGAAAGTGCCAGTTCCCGCATTGCCCTTGTTGTATAACACTGTGCGAGGATTAGGTTATAACCTCTGTATGCTGCCATATCTTTTATCGTTCTGCCTCCGCTGGTATCGGCAATTATTCCCTTTGCCCCGATCCTGATCGATGTTTCAACCGCTACTTTTGCCAGATATGATGAGATCTCCCCTGTAACATTTATGAAGGGAGTGTCAAGGAATTTCTCCTTATTCCTTTCTACTTCAATGGCCACCTTTGTCATTGTCCTGACAGCTTCCACAGGATATTTTCCGTTAGCAGTCTCTCCGCTAAGCATTATTGCATCTGTCTGTGAATAAATAGCATTGGCAATATCGCTTACTTCAGCTCTCGTCGGTCTGGGATTTGCAATCATGGAGTGGAGCATCTGGGTTGCAACAATAACAGGTTTCCTGCAATAGATACACCTCGATATTATCATCCTCTGTATTGATGGTATCTTTTCATAAGGTATTTCAATTGCCAGATCGCCCCTGGCCACCATTATGCCATATACAACTTCCAGAATATCAGTTATATTTTCAACCCCCTCCTGGTTCTCTATCTTGGCTATGATCTTTATTCCGCTCTTATACTTATCTATTTCAGCCTGAACATCAAGAGCATCCTGGCGTGACCTTACAAATGAATGTGCTATGAATTCTATATCATTCTCAGCTGCCATCTTAATAAAAACCCTGTCTTTGTCAGTCAGTGAAGGCAGTTCTATTTTAACCCCCGGTACATTAACACTCTTCCTGGATCCTATTATCCCGTCATTTTCAGCCTTGCAGACAAGGATATCACCTTCTTTTCGTACTGCTTTAAGTTCAATCTCACCATCATCGATCATGACCATTGCGCCTAAGGGTATTTCT
>JAKQPD010000304.1 GCA_029564935.1 Bacteroidota bacterium | reverse complement strand
GCAGCCTTTTCGACTCTTGCCGGAGGTGCGGTCCCTTATCTGAACGAAACAGGAAATAAGGAACCGGATGAAAGATTAACCGGAAAATCAGCAAATTCCGTTGCCCCGATCCACCCTGGTGAGGACATCAAAGTTACCAGGATCGAGACATTTGTGCTTAAGAATTCCTGGGTATTTGTTAAAATATCAACTGATGCCGGCATTGTCGGCTGGGGTGAAATGCTCAAGGATGATGCCAAAGCATGTGCTGCAGGCGCACTGGAGGTCGGCAACTATCTCATTGGTAAAGATCCAAGACAAGTGGTTCATCACTGGCAGGCCATTCACAGGGGTTCGTTTTATCGCGGAGGACCGATAAAAACAGCGATTTCGAGCGGTATTGACCAGGCGCTCTGGGATATAACCGGTAAAGCTTTCGGCGTTCCTGTCTATAAGCTTTTCGGGGGTCCTACCCGTGACAGGATAAGGGTTTATGGACGGCTTGACCCCAAACAGGAGTTAACGCTGTGAAGGTTGGCCCTGAAGCCGGACAAAGGCAACCAACAAAATACATCGAGGGGAAGAAATATGTAGATGAGGTTGTAGAAAGATTTAAGGCTCTTCGGGAAAAGGTAGGTTCCGAAGTCGATATAGCAATTGATTTTCATGGGGCCGTACAGCCACCTACAGCAGCCCTGCTGATTAAAGCACTTGAACCGATCCAGCCATGGTTTTACGAGGAGGTGGTCCAATGTCTCAATGTTGATGTAATGGCAGAACTGGCAGCAAAAACACATATACCCCTTGCCACCGGAGAGCGTATATTTACGAAATGGGGCTTCAGGGAAATTCTTGAAAAGCGTGCTGCAACGATCCTTCAACCTGATGTATGTTATGCCGGTGGTATTTCAGAGTTAAGGATTATTGCCGGTATGGCAGAGGCGTATTATACACCTGTAGCTCCTCACAATCCCCAGGGACCATGTTCTCTTGCAGCCAGTATGCAGGTCGCCGCTTCAATACCAAACTTTCTTATTCTGGAGAGGGGCGACAACGAATATTCAGACCTTCTTGCCAAACCTCTACCTGCGGTAATAAACGGATACCGGCCATTGCTAACCGATCCCGGATTAGGGATTACTATTGACGAAGAAAAGCTGATAGCACAGGTGGGTGAACCCGTGCCATATAATGCCCGGTTCGATTCGGATGATGGCTCGGTGATTGACTGGTAACCAATAAATAATTTTTCCATGAAATCAATCTTTAAACGTATATGGCTCATTTTACTATCGGTGGGCCCCGGCATTTTCTGCATCGGATATACAATCGGAACCGGTAGTGTTACTTCAATGGCTAAAGCCGGAAGCGAGTTCGGAATGCAGTTGCTCTGGGTATTGTTTCTGAGTGTTCTTTTTTCCTGGGTGTTAATGGAAGCTTATGGACGTTATGCTGTTGTAACCGGCGAAACTGCATTATTCAGTATCAGGAGGAAGATCAGACATGGAAATATTCTGGCAATTCTTATAATTATCGGTGTTGTTACAGCTCAGTGGACATGTCTTTCAGGAATTATGGGATTAACATCGGCTATGATGTATGAACTTTTTCATATGTTCATCCCGAAGCTCAGTCCTGAAAACTACTGGGCCGTGCTGGGAATAGCTGTCTTCATGATTGTATTGTTATATGGAATGCTTCTGGTCGGCAGATATTCTTTCTTTGAAAAGATCCTTATTGTTTTTGTCACCATAATGGGGGCATCCTTTTTATTTTCTATGTTCATTGTACTGCCTTCTCCAGCTGAAATATTAAAAGGTTTTGTCCCTTCGATACCGGCTGTTCCGGGAGGTAAGCTTATGGTTGCAGCATTTGTAGGTACAACTATGGCGGCACCGACCTTTGTTGTCCGGCCTTTACTGATGAAAGGCAAAGGCTGGGGAAGAGAAAATACGAAGGAACAGACCAGGGATGCACTTACTTCGGCGATTCTGATGTTTGTGATCAGCGGTTCGATAATGGCAACAGCCACCGGTGCATTATTTCATGAAGGAAAAACAATAAACAAAGTGCTCGATATGGTTTATACACTTGAGCCTCTGGTAGGTAAATATGCTGTAGCAGTTTTTGTTTTTGGAGCAATGAGTGCAGGATTATCTTCGGTATTTCCTATTTTAATGGTAGCGCCTTTATTATTTGCAGACTATAAGAAAGGCGAACTGGATACCAGATCCCGGCAATTTAAGATATTAACAGCTATTGCAGGTGTTATAGGACTTACGGTTCCCATACTTGGTGCAAATCCTGTCATGGCTCAGGTAGCCACACAGGTATCTGCGGTATTTGTGCTTCCTTTTGTAATAATAGCTATAATGATCCTGATAAACAATAAGGGTGAAATGGGATCTTACAGAGCAGGGGCCATGTTGAATATGGGTCTGATAGCTGCACTTGGATTTTCATGTTTTATTGCATACACGGGACTAGTTGCACTTGGACAATTCTTTGGACATTAAACTTGAATTAAAATACTTGTTTTGAATAAAGTATGTATATCGAATTCTGAAATATTACAAATTAACCTTAACCTTAATGAAAAATATCAGGATATTTACTATCAGCCTTTTTCTGTTTATCACTTTTTTAACAGTCAGGAATCAATCTCTTAAAGGACAGATAATTACGGGGGATGTCTTCCCTTCATGGTCCCGTGGAATTCTGGATATACATCATATAAACACAGGGAAAGGAGAATCCGTTTTCTTTATCATGCCAGACGGAACTACTATGCTTGTTGATGCAGGTTTCACTACACGACCCAAACCGAGGGTGACAGATCAGAAACCTGATGCAAGCCGTACGCCTGGAGAATGGATATCAAGGTATATACTGCATATGATGGAGGATCTTTCAACAAAAAAACTGGATTATGTCTTACTGACACATTTCGATGGGGATCATATAGGTGATTATTATCCTGAGGCCAAATTATCTAAATCCGTTACTTTTAAACTGACCGGGATAACAGAGGTCGGGGAGTATATTCCTTTTAAGAAACTGATCGACCGTGGCTGGCCTGATTACAATTTTCCGGTACCACTTGAAAATGATAAAATGAAAAATTACAAAGAATTCCTTAAATGGCACATGGGGAAAAATGATGCTGTTGTGGAAAGATTTGTAGCCGGGCAGAATACACAGTTTGAACTGGTTAATGACAAAGAAAAATATCCCGGTTTTGAGATTAGGAATATAGCTGTCAACGGCCATGTATGGACAGGTGTGGGGACAAATGAAAGGAACCATTTTCCGGCACTTGAAGATCTGAAAACTTCGGAGTTACCGGGCGAGAATATGTGTTCCATTGCTTTCCGTCTCTCTTACGGAAAATTTGATTATTTCAACGGAGGAGACCTTACTTCAGCAGAATATGGCAGTTGGAGAGATATTGAAACACCAGTGGGAATGGTAACCGGGCCTGTTGAGGTATGTGAAGCTAATCATCATGCCCATTTTGATGCTATGGCTGTTCCATTTCTCAGGGCCACCAGGCCACAGGTTATTATACTTCAGACCTGGGCTCCCAGCCATCCGGCTTCAATTGTCCTGAGCAGGATGCAATCAACTTCTGTTTATCCGGGTGCGAGAGATATCTATGCAACAAATATCATGGAGGAGACAAAAGTTGTCATAGGTGGCGCCCTTGGAAGATTAAAGTGCCAGCAGGGTCATATAGTCATCAGAGCAAATCCCGGTGGGAATGATTTTATGATCTATATACTTGACGATTCGACCGAAAGTTACCGGATCAAATCAATTAATGGACCCTATACGTGCAAGTGAAGACAGGCGACAAAATCATATGGAAGCATTTTAAAACTTATGATTGTGTATAACAAGGTGGGCAGTAGTTTTGCTTTGGACAGTATTATTTAATTTTACGATTTCAATCCGTAAATTACAGGTTCTGAAATGATTGAAGCTGATTGTTAAGAATTACTAATATTCCTCTAATATCTTGAAGTGGTAACGAGTGAGAAAACAATCAACATAATCTCGTAAAAAATACGAAATTTGCTTTTTGAAGGAGAAGAATAACTTATACCTGTAAATGAAATATCCCTTACTCGAGAACGAAGCTCAGTTTGTCAGGAGTTTGTCCCAAGGCAATATTCTGGCTTTTAATACTTTGTTCAGAGCGTACAGTGGCCGCTTATATCGTTTTGCATATGGTTATCTTAAATCTGAAGCCGTTTCTGAAGAGCTGGTTCAGGAGGTTTTTACACGGATATGGGAAAACCGTAAATCTCTTAAATCAGAATATTCATTTAGATCATACCTGTTTACAATTGCCTTTAATATTATAAAGAAACAATTCAGAAGGGAAGCCTGTAATTCTGAATATTTCAGGACAAGAGTGACAGAGGATTTTGACCTGGAAACAACAAAAAAGATCAACTATGATTCCCTTCATCAATATATATCTGAACTTGTGGATAAGATGCCAGGACGGCGCAGGGAGATTTTTATCAAAAGCAGGTTTGAAGGTTTAAGCATAAAGGAAATTTCAAAAGATCTGAATATCAGCCATAAGACTGTTGAGAACCAATTAACAGATGCATTAAAGTTTTTAAGGAATAATATCAGGAGAGAAAGTATTCCTGTAATCTTATTCTTTACTTTATTTATATAATAATTTTTATATAGAGGGCTTTTTTAATTGGCCCTATCTATATCTGATAATTATTCTGATACTTCAAAACAAAAATTCCTGATCTTAATTTTCACTTTAGCTGTAGAATTTTTTTGATGCGACATTATTAAGAAACTTGTAAATATGGAATAGGTGTATTTTCCTGGAAATAGATATTACATTATAGATCGAACCAGATTAAATGAATTTAAATTTTAAAGGTTTAAGGTTAGTAATAAGGGTAATGAGCAGTTCCTGGTTATCCGGGAACTGTTTTTTAATTTCAAAATAAAAGAAAGGTTGATAATTTATGGCAAAAGACAGTCTGGATATTGAAAGGCTGAACCGATTTTTCAAGGGCGATTTTTCTGAAGGTGATAGAGAATATCTCAGAAAAATTTTTTGTGATGAGAGCAATGAAGAAGAGCTGGAACATCTTGTTAAAAAGCAATGGTATGAATTACTTAAAGAAAATTCTTCGGAGCAAAAAAATCTGGATCATGTTCTTTACAAGATACATTATGAACTGAATACAAAGCAACTGAAACAGGAAAATAAAATTACGCTAAGGAGCATAATTAAATGGAGTGTCCGGATTGCAGCAATACTTTTTCTTCCCTTAGTAATTTATTCGGGAATTCAGTTTTTCTCGCCTGAAGGTAAAGGCAATCATACATGGGTAGAGATCAAGGCTCCTGCCTGGACTCGTGTACAATTCAGTTTGCCGGACAGATCAACGGGATGGCTGAACAGCAGTTCCAGTATAAAATATCGGGATGACTTTAACAAAGACAGAAAAGTTGCCTTGGATGGTGAGGCATTCTTCGATGTTCAGGCTGATCCTGATAAGCCATTTGAAGTAAGTACAGATGAGATAATTGTCACAGCAACAGGAACTAAATTCAACGTTGCATCTTATAAAAATGAAAAAGATGTTGAAGTAGTACTGGAGGAAGGAACAGTTGTCTTAGGGAACAGGGAAGGGACTCAGTCTGTTATCATGAAACCTGATGATCTGGTTGTTTTTGACAAAACAACTCGTCAGTTGAGCACTGAAAAAGTCCAGTCTGAAAAATATCTGGTGTGGACTGAAGGCAAACTGGTATTCAGGAACGATCCGATTGATGTTATAGCCCGGCGAATAGGTAGGTGGTATAATGTTGATGTTGAGATTCAGGGTAATAATTATACAGATATCAGATTAAGGGCCACATTCGTAGATGAAAATTTGGAAGAGGTTCTTTATTTTATAAAGCGAGCGCTTCCCATAGACTACAAGATCTTAACCGGAGGCTTGCTGAATGATGATGACACCTATGCCAAAAAGAAAATAACCTTTACAACGAAAAATAAGCGGAGATATTAATTCCTTAATTACTAACCTAAAGTACTGATTGCCTATGTAAAAGCCGAGCCTGTTATAAAAAAAGCAGGAAAGTGTTGGAGCCACTTTCCTGCGAGAAGCTAAGTTACTATTAATGAATAATAACCTATCAATAACCTATCAAATTTATGAAAAAGAATTATGATTTACGGGAGTCAATACACCCGACCCTAAAAAAGATGATCATGGAAATGAAAATGGTAATCCTTATTGTAATACTAAGTGTTACAAATATTTTTGCATCCAATACATATTCACAAACTGCAAAAGTTTCACTTAACCTTGAAAATAAAACGCTTGAACAGGTAATGGATGAGATAGAACAGCAGAGTGAATTTTATTTTATTTTTAACCAGAAACAGATAGATGTTAACCGTGTTCTTAACATTCATGTGGAAGAAAAATCAATAAAAGATGTTCTGCCAGACCTTTTCAATGGTACTGATGTAAAATATGCAGTTCTGGACCGGAAAATCTTACTAACCACAGATCCGTTCAGTGATGATTTAGCAGGTCTAATTACTGAAGACGATATACAGGATAATGTAGTGAAAGGAACCGTCTCAGATGCTCTTACCGGAGAACCTATGCCAGGGGTAAACATTTTGGTAAAAGGGACAACTGTTGGCGTTCTGACAGATATTTCTGGAAAGTACTCCATCAATGTTACAGATTCAAACGCAGTTCTATCATTCTCATTTATCGGTTACTTAACTCAGGAAGTTGCAGTTTCAGGACGTTCTTCAATAGATGTGGCAATGAATCAAAGTGTGGAGGCTCTTGATGAAGTAGTAGTGATTGGTTATGGAACCACAGTTCAGAAAAGGGATCTTACCGGAGCTGTGGCTTCAATACAGGGAAGTGTAGTTTCAGAAAGGAAAACCACTCAGGTATCACAGGCCTTACAAGGTTCAATTCCAGGATTGATGGTTACCCGAAGTAATAATGCACCGGGATCAACTGCTACGATCAGGGTAAGGGGTATAACCTCAATCGGAGCAAGCAATCCTCTCATTATTGTTGATGGTGTTCCTGTTGAGGATATTAATTCGCTAAATCCGAATGATATTGAAAATATATCTGTTCTCAAGGATGCAGCATCAGCTTCAATATATGGATCAAGGGCTGCAGCCGGTGTCATACTGATTACTACGAAAAGAGCAAAATCAGGACAACTGAGCCTTGAATATAATATGGAATTTGGATTTGAAAAGCCCACCGAATTGCCAGAAAACGTTGATGTTTTGCGCTATCTTCAGATAGTTAATGAATTAAGATGGAACGATAACAATAATAATGCAAATGAATATCCTCTTTATCCAAAAGATCTGGTGGATAATTATTTGTCGTTGAATGCTCAAAATCCGGATCTTTATCCAAATACAAATTGGGCTGATATAATTCTAAGAGATAATGCACCAAGGCAGAGCCATCTGATTAATATAACTGCAGGTACTAATTCAATCAAGTCACGGGCTTCAATCGGTTACGATAAGACTGACGGTTTATTTATGAATAAATCATATGAAAGGTTCACAACCAGATTTAATAATGACATATTTATAAATAAATTTCTTTCTGCCACAATTGATCTTAACTTCAGACGAGTAACGTCCAGGGCACCGGTCCAGGATCCTATGTGGTGGAGTTGGGCCGCAGCCCCGGTATATGCTGCTGAATGGTCTGACGGGCGTGTCGGAGAAGGGAAAACTGGTGAAAATATATATGCAAGCCTAAAATATGGTGGATACAATAATGGATGGACCAATCAGGCGGGAGGAAGAATTTCATTGGATTTTCTGCCGGTAGAAACTCTTAAAATTTCAGCAATAGTATCTCCGAATCTTCAATTTTATAAGGGAAAACTATTCAATAAAAAAGTAGAATATTATGATGCTGAGAATCCTGCACTGTTACTTGGTACAATAGGAGGGCATGAAAATACTAACCTGTATGAAAACCGTAATGATAGTTATAATATAACAATTCAGTTACTGGCCAACTATAAAAAGATGTTTGGAGATCATAATCTTAATGCGATGGCTGGTTATGAAGATTATTATGCTTTCTATGAATATATGGGTGCTTCAAGGCAACAATATGAGTTGTCGTCATTCCCATATTTGAATTTAGGTCCGCTCGAATTCAGAGACAACAGCGGAAGCGCTGTTGAGAATGCTTATCATTCATTTTTCGGCCGAGTAATTTACGATTATAAAAATAAATATCTGTTTCAGGGGAATATCCGTTTCGATGGTTCTTCACGGTTCCACCAGGATTACAGATGGGGTACTTTCCCATCAGTATCGGTTGGCTGGGTTATTTCAGAGGAGTCTTTTTTAAAGGATAATCGTTCATTATCTTATTTGAAATTAAGAGGGTCCTGGGGTACCCTTGGAAATGAACAGATAGGCTATTATCCTTATCAGTCAACAATAGCATTTGCAAATGCTCTGTTTTATCAGGGGGCAAATATTGTATCCTCACAAACAGCAGCTCAGACACAGTATGTTATTGAAGATATTTCATGGGAAACTACTGAAACACTTGATATAGGCGCAGATGCAACATTTTTTAACAACAAACTGAGATTTACTGCTGATTATTATATCAAGAAGACCAGAGATATGTTATTGGCTCTTGAAATACCTGATTATATTGGATTTGACAATCCTGATCAGAATACCGGACGAATGAATACTAAAGGATGGGAACTTGAAATGGGCTGGAATGATGACATTGGGGAATTAAATTACACCGTAGCTTTTAATTTGTCTGATTCAAAGTCGACAATGGGTAATCTTGGCGGAACCCAGTTTCTGGGAGATCAGATCAAGATAGAAGGTAGTGAGTTTAATGAATGGTATGGTTATCTGTCTGATGGTTTATATCAAACACAGGAAGATGTTAATACACTGCCCAAGATTAGTTCAGCAGTCAAACCTGGTGATGTAAAGTATCTTGATATAAGCGGTCCGGATGGAGTTCCGGATGGAAAGATATCACCTGATTATGACCGGACCCTGCTTGGCGGCTCCTTACCTCGCTTCCTATATGGAGGGAACATACATCTGAATTATAAGAAATTTGATCTTGGCATAGTTGTGCAGGGTGTTGGTAAACAAAATGCCCGGTTGTCAGGTGTCATGGTTCAACCTATTGCCAATAACTGGGGCCATATTCCAAAGATCCTAGATGGTAATTATTACAGTAATTATAAAAGTGCTGAAGAAAACCTTAATGCGAAATATCCCAGGATGTCCTGGAGTAACCTATCTACAAATTATGCAATGTCAGACTATTGGTTGTTTGATGGATCATATTTCAGAATGAAAAATATAACTCTGGGATACAATCTTCCTTCTTTATTGACTCAAAAGGTTAAAATGCAGAGTCTGAGGATATATGGAAGTATCTCCGATCTATTCTCCATAAATCAATATCCTGTAGGTTGGGATCCTGAAGTTGCAGCTTCCGGATATCCTATAACAACATCATATATTTTAGGCATCTCGGTGAAATTCTAAAAACTTAAAACTATGAAATACAAAATATTATTTTTATTAGCCTCCATTTTAAGTTTTATTTCCTGTTCTGATCTGGACCTTAATCCTCTGTCAGAAGGATCAAGTGAAAACTGGTACTCGAATGAAAGTGAAATTAAGATGGCAATAAATGACCTTTACAGGAAGGTTTTCTGGACTCTTGATGATGATTATTGGACAGACGACTGGTCTTATCGTGAAACGCTGACACCAATAACAAATGCAACTATCAATGGTGAGTGGGCAACAATTGAGACCTGGTGGTCCAATACATATAAGTGCATTGCCAGGGCAAACACGATTCTTTCCAATCTTGAAATTAATAAAGGAGGGTTACCCCAGGCAATTCTTGACCAATATGTTGCTGAAGCCAAGTTTGTCCGGGCTTCTCAATATGCTAAACTAATTTCTCACTGGGGAGATGTAATCTATTATACCGATAAGCTCGATCTGGATGAATCATTTAATATGGCAAAAACTGACAAAGAAGTAATCCTTCAGTCTATATATGATGACTATGATTTTGCTGCATCAAAATTACCGTTAAGTTATGGAAACAGTGACAATATGCGTGCCACAAAGGGCGCGGCATTAGCAATGAAAGCCAGGATAGCGTTATATTTTGAAGACTGGGAAATATGCCGTAACGCTGCAAAATCATGTATAGACCTTGGTATTTATGACCTATATCCGGATTTCTCTGAATTATTTTTATCAAAAACGAAAAATACGGAGGAAACAATATTTTCAATCCCTCAGTCTGTAGAACTGAATTCATATTTTGATCAGAATTGTAAAGACTATGTTACGAGAAATACTGGCGCAGGTTGGGCAGCAAAAAATCCTTCATGGGATCTGTTTTGCGCATTTCTTTGTTCGGATGGCCTGCCAATTGATGAGTCTCCTTTGTTCAACCCAAGAGAGCCTTTTAAGAACAGAGATCCCAGATGTGCTGCTACTATTGTCGAGTTTCAAACTCCCCACCTTGGTTTTATGTTTCAGCCACATCCTGACTCCCTCGTAGTATGGAATTTTAATACTGGTAAATACCAAAAGAACAATGATACAAGAGCAAATGCTCAATATGCTGCATATGCAGGGATGATGTGGAAAAAAAGAGTCGATGCAGACTGGGCTGATGATTATCTGGTAGGATTTGAAATTCATGTGGTAAGATATGCAGATGTCCTTTTAATGTACGCTGAATCAGAAATAGAGCTTGGTGAAATAAGCCAGGAAATGCTGGACGCATCCATCAATAAAGTTCGTGCCCGTGCATATAAAGTAAATGTCAGTGATAAAACTCTTTATCCTTCAGTAGCTGTTTCAACACAGGCAGATCTTCGGAAAATCCTGAGAATCGAAAGACGTATGGAGTTAGCCTGGGAGGGTGTCCGTTATATGGATATTATCCGATGGAGATTAGCTGAAAAAGTATTAAACACAGGCATATATGGAATGCTGGATGTTGCAGAATTACGTGAAAAAATTGTAAAGAAAGGATTGTGGTTCTTTCCTCAGATCCCTCCCGTAGATGAAGATGGGGTTGTTGATTTTACACCCTTGTATAATGCCGGATTAGTTAAAAAATTTGCTCAAAGAAGTTTTGATAAGTCAAGGCAATATTTGTGGCCTATTCCTTCAAAAGAAATTATTATCAATTCCAACCTTGAGCAAAATCAGGGCTATTAATCGCATCTGCATTAGAATTTATAATTCAGGAAAAATCACAATCAATCCCAATTGTGATTTTTCCTGAATAAATTTTAGTGTTCAATATTCACGTTATCAGATCACAATCATACGACTTGTGATTTGGTTACAATTAATGTAATCATGAAGAAAAAACATCACTTTTTATTATTACTCCTCATCCTGACTATATTTCCTTCCGAAGGTCAGCACATTTTACCACTCAAAATCAGTGGAGTATATCCTCATCTTGCCGTATATAATCCTGGGGAGGGCTTACCTTGTGCAGCCAATGGAAATGAATGCGGCATTGGAGCTCTTGTTCCATGGGCCGGTAAATTATGGATGATAACCTATTCGGCATCATGTCCGAAAGGTAGTTCTGATAAGCTTTGGTTAATTGACGAAAGCTTAAATATCACAATGCATCCGGCAAGTATCGGAGGGACACCAGCCAACAGAATGATTCATAAAGAATCTGGCCAGCTCATAATCGGGCCGTATTTTATTGATAAAACCGGTAACGTGCGGGCAATTCCTTATACAAAAATGCCGGGGAGGCATACGGCAACAGCACGGCATCTGACAGATCCTGAGAATATGGTATATTTCCAGGAAATGGAAGGACCATTATTTGAAGTAAATGTTCACACACTCGAAACAAAACTCCTTTTCGAAAAACCAGTTACCGGATGGCATGCAAAAGGTGCTTACACCGGACAGAGCAGGTATATATTCGCTAATAACGGAGAAGCTGAGGTCTTTAAAATAAACAAGGAAATGTTGTATGCCGGAACGGAAGCTCAGAATAAAGATGAGTCAGGGTGCCTTGCCGAATGGGATGGTACTACCTGGAGGATCGTCGACCGACGGCAATATAATGATGTTACCGGGCCAGGCGGTATCTATGGAAATGAAAAGGACACAGACCCTGTCTGGAGTATCGGTTGGGATCGTCGTTCGGTGCTGATAAAATTGCTGGATGGAGGGAAATGGTATACCTACCGGGTACCAAAAGCGACAAATTCATACGACAGCTGGCATGGACATTATACGGAATGGCCTCGTATACGTGAGGTGTCTGAGGGAAAACTATTAATGGATGTTCATGGAATGTTTTATGATTTTCCGAAAGATTTTTCACTATCAAACACAGGCAAAATAAAACCTGTTTCATCTCATCTGAGGATGATACCTGATTTTTGCAGATGGAACGGTCAGATAGTATTTTCAAGTGATGAAACAACAACCTTTGATAATAAATTTGTTGGTCGTTCATGGTCGAATTTATGGTTTGGCCAGATCGAGGATTTGAAAAAATGGGGCCCTGTCAAAGGTTATGGTGGTCCATGGAGCAACGATTTGGTATATTCAGGCCAGCCTTCCGATCCTTTCCTGATAAACGGATTTGACACAAAAATTCTTCACCTGGCTCATGACAACTTTGCTCCGGTTTCATTTTCAATTGAGATTGATAAGGATGGTAAAGGGCATTGGACGAAATACACAAACATTATTGTTTCCTCAAAAGGGTACGATTACTATTTTTTCCCCGAAGATATGGATGCCGAATGGGTTCGTATTGTGCCTGATACAGAATGCCGGGTTACTGCAATGTTTCACTTCGGAATGAAAGACTATAGTAAAGTCAAAAATGAAAAACTATTTGCAGGTGTAGCCGATATTCTTGATCAGATTATTTACAGTGGAATGATCAGACCGGCGGGTCACAATCTTAGTCTTCAACTGGTCTCCGGCAAAAAAGGTAAAGAAGTTTATTATGAGTTAGATGAGAAACTGGATTACTCATCACCAGAGAGCAGGATAGAAGAAGTAAAGAAGATCTGTGAATTTAAGAAAGATTTCGCTGTAGATGATGCATCTGTAATAATGGAAAGGGACGGAGTGAAGGTACGATTACCAAAAGGGAATCCGGTGTTCGATCAGCCTTTTGAAGAAGGATGGCCAAGAGGTATTCGTGAAGCAGTAACAGAACGCTACCTGATGAATATTCATGGGACATTTTATGAAATGCCACGAGAAGCAGGCTTGAATTCCCTGAGGCCTGTTGCCTCACACAATAAAAAAATAATGGATTTCTGTACATGGAGAGGCCTTCTGGTAATTGCAGGTGTAGATGGTAAAGCTAAAAATGACGGGCATGTGTTCGTTTCAAAAGATAAAAAAGCAGCCCTTTGGTTTGGAGCAATCGATGATCTCTGGAGCCTTGGGAAACCAGTCGGTACCGGAGGTCCTTGGAAAAATTCAATGGTATATGCAAAAACACCATCGGATAAATATTTGATGACAGGTTATGACAAAAAAACACTTGAACTTGTTGCTGATAAAGATGCGTTAATTACTGTAGAAATTGATGTGGACTTTAATGGCTGGCATAAATTTAAGACTTTCCAATTAAAAGCAGGAGAAAAATTCGTCTATAATTTTCCTGCAGGATTCAATGCACACTGGATTAGATTTATATCTGATTGTAACTGTACAGCCACCGCATGGTTGATTTATGAGTAAAAACTGCCATATTCCAGGTGTTTATGACACTTGCGTTTTCACTAATAGAAAAAGATAAATTATGAGATGGTTGGTTGCACTGATGATCCTGATCTCTGGTTGCGGTTGTTCCGGAAAGAAGAATTTGATTTTCTTTGAAGCTGAATCTTTCACGACCAAAGGTGGATGGGTTGTGGATCAACAGTTCATGGATATTATGGGTTCTCCCTATTTAATGGCTCACGGGATTGGAAAAATAGTTGATGATGCATGGACTTCCTTTTCCGTACCAGCAACCGGGAAATACAGTATATGGGTGCGGACCAAAAACTGGACAGCAAAATTTTGTAAAGAGCAAACACCGGGAATATTTAAGATACAGATAGATAATAAAGTTCTGCCATTTATTTATGGTCAGGGAAAAGGTGAATGGTGTTGGGAAAAGGGTGACGATGTACTTCTGGAGAAGGGTAATTCTAAAATATATCTGAAGGATCTTACGGGTTTCAATGGCCGGGTTGATGCAATATTTCTCACATCCGATGAGGATCATATCCCCCCCGGGGATATTAAAAGCTTAAGCGGTATGAGGAAGAAATGGCTTAATCTTCCGGAAAAAACACCTTCGGCCGGGAAATACGATCTTGTTGTTGCTGGGGGTGGAATTGCCGGAATTTGTGCTTCAGTATCTGCGGCTCGTCTGGGATTGAAGGTGGCACTTATTCAAGACAGGCCGATTCTGGGTGGGAATAACAGTTCAGAGATCCGGGTCGTCCTCAGAGGCAAAACCCAGACCGGCAGATTCCCGGCATTGGGAAGTATTGTTCAGGAATTGGAACCTGAAATAGAAGAAGGAATAACTTCTGCAAAATCATTTGAAGATAGTGCAAAAATATCACTGGTTAAGGCTGAAAAGAATATAAGGCTCTTTCTGAATTATCATGTCTTTGATGCAGAGGTGGTTGAAAATAGTATTGTTGCCATCTCGGCAAAAAATATTGAAACCAGCAGAGAATTACTGTTTGAAGCTCCACTATTCGCCGATTGCACAGGAGATGCTAACCTGGGTTTTCTGGCAGGAGCTGATTACAGGGTGGGCAGTGAGTCAAAAGCCCAGACAGGTGAGTCAAGAGCATCGGATATTGAATCAAATCAGGTACTGGGTGCGGGATTGTATTGGTGGAGCAAAGATGCAGGGATCGAAACAAACTTTCCTGATTGCCCATGGGCATATCAGTTTAATGAGGAAAGCTGCCAATATGTTACTAAAAGTTCATGGAACTGGGAAAGCGGATTTAATCAGGATATGATTTATGAATTTGAGGAAATTCGAGATAATCAACTCAGGTCAGTTTTCGGGAACTGGTCATTTCAAAAAAACCATAGCAAAAGAAAAAGTGAATATGCCAGAATGGAAATTGCCGAACTGGGATATATTATGGGTAAAAGGGAATCACGCCGGATGTTGGGAGATATAATTATTACTCAAATGGACCTTGATGGGCCGGTATCATATCCGGACGGATGTGTTGAGATAACCTGGGGCATAGATATCCATATCCCCGACCCCTTAAATTCGAAATATTTTTCAGGCCAGGAATTCAGGGCTGTGGCAATACATCCAAATAAAGAATCCTCACCGCCTTTTGAAGTACCTTACAGATGTTTCTATTCACGTAATATTAAAAACCTGTTTATGGCAGGAAGGCATATAAGTACTACACATGTAGCACATGCAGCAACAAGAGTGCAGCGGAATACCGGAACCTATGGTGAGGTGGTTGGTATTGCTGCTTCTTTATGTAAAAAAATGAATGCTGAACCCAGAGGAATTTATGATTCATACCTGGAGGAACTTAAAGAAGCTCTATCAACAGGAGTACCATCTGGTAAATAATTTAATAACCTTATAAGTCATCCTGGATGTATTTATTGCACTTAAATCTACTTATCAATTAAATGAAAAGAGAACAAATCATGAAAATATTCAAGTTTATTGGCATACTATTATGCCTGACAAGTGTAAGTTGCTCAAATAAAAATACGGTTTCAGACCACAAATCTTTCAGCGGTATCTATCCTCACCTTGCATACTATAACAATGAAAATGAATGTGGTACAGGCGCTGTAGTTCCATGGGCTGACAGACTCTGGGTGATAACTTACGGTCCCCATCTGCCGTTTGGATCTTCCGATAAATTGTATGAGATCACTCATGACCTTCAGCAGATCATCAGGGAGGAAAGCATTGGAGGCACTCCGGCAAACCGTATGATACATAAAGAAAGCAATCAGCTGTTCATAGGACCTTATGCTATTGATGCCAACCGCAATGTAAGAGTAATTCCTTATGAAAAAATGCCGGGACGGCATACCGGGAATGCAAGACACCTGACCGATCCTTCAAGGAAAATATACTACGGAACAATGGAAGAAGGTTTCTATGAAGTTGATGTCAACACCCTCAATGTTAATATGCTTTACGAAGACAGTAACATAACAGCTAAAAAGGGTGATGATGCATCTGCTAACATACCCGGTGCATTGCTTAAGGGGGTACACGGGAAAGGCTTCTATTCAGGACAGGGTGTTGTGGTTTATGCCAATAATGGTGAGTCGGGACAGGAAGCTCTGGAAAAGTTTGATATTGAGGCTGGATCATTGTCGGAATGGGATGGTAAGGAGTGGAAACTTATCAGAAGAAACCAGTTTTGTGAGGTTACAGGGCTGGGAGGAATATATGGTAACAGCGATCCAGAAAATGATCCGATATGGGCAACAGGATGGGATCATAAATCAGTCATACTGGGGGTAAGAAGTGGAGGAAAGTGGGAATTTTTCCGGCTTCCCAAAGCGAGCCACAGTTATGACGGTGCACATGGCTGGAATACCGAATGGCCACGAATCCGTGATATCGGAACAGAGGAAAACCCAGATTACCTGATGACAATGCATGGATTGTTCTGGAGATTCCCCGGAACATTTTCAGCATTAAATTCAAAGGGGATCAGGCCACGCTCAGCTTATCTTAAGGTTATCGGAGATTTTACCCGCTGGCAGGACAGGCTGGTTTTCGGCTGCGATGATGCTGCACAGAGAGAATTTCTTAATAAGAGGAAGGAGAAAGGGAATATCGAAGGTCCGGGCCAGTCCAATTCCAATCTCTGGATAACCACCTTAAATCAGCCTGATGCTCTAGGACCGACAACTGCTGAAGGTGCGGTCTGGCTGAATGAGAAAGTCTCTGCAGGGAATCCTTCCGAACCATTTCTTTTTGCCGGATGGCCTCAGCGTTTTTGCTGGATACGTAATTCCGGGAACACTGATGCTGATTTTATATTTGAAGCCGATAAAGAGGGTAATAATAATTGGATAAATATTAAAACAGTTACCGTGAAAGCCAGACACTCCTCGGGAATTGAATTTCCCCGGGATATGGAAGCTGAATGGATCAGGGTGAAAACAAATAAAGCCACAACGGCAACTGTTCATTTCTCTTTTACAGGAAGCGACAATCGTAATGCTCATCCGGAGTCTTTGTTTTCAGGATTATCCGATGTTGCAGCTGATCAATCGATGGGAGGTCTGCTTTATGGTCTTGGCGACAATCGTCGTACTCTTGGTGTTCTGGCTGGGAATTTTGATAATGACCTTTTTACCGAAACAGGCTATTATGAGCTGGATGGTAATATGAATCTTCTAAGGGAAGAGGATCCTAAAATGGCTGATTTCATTCGTGAAAAATTTGCAATTCCAGGGAATGTTGTAACAATCGATGAAGCTTCGGTACTTATTCAGGATGATTTCGGACGCAGATGGAGACTGCCTGTAGTGAACCGTACATTTGCTGATCTGACGGATGCTGCAGCACTTCGGCTTTGTAGGGAGGTTGTAACTGAACGCGACCTGTTTAATTGTGCCGGGACATTTTATGAGCTTCCGGCAAATAACGCAGATGGTTTTGCAAAGATACGACCGGTTGCATCTCATAATTTCAGGATACATGACTATGCATCTTACCGCGGAATGTTGATCATGACCGGAATCAATCCTGAACTGTCTTCTGGTAATTCTAAAATAATTGTCTCTGCGGATGGT
>JAKQPD010000169.1 GCA_029564935.1 Bacteroidota bacterium | reverse complement strand
AAAATTACTTCAAAACTGAATCTCCCGGTTGAGGTAGTCCTTCAGTGGAACTACTACCATGTACTGGTGACTGGTTTCTATACAAGGGAAGAAACCTTCAGATACTATCCCGAACTGGCCGGTCTCGGTTTCCCGGGAGTTACTGTGATCGAAAACTACGTGAAACAGGAACAGTAGGTATAATATGTCATTTTTCAGACCATATGACCCTTTGCATTAAATGATCCATGCTCATTGACAGCCGAAATATTGAAAGCAGATCCGGTGCGCAGGCTGAAACAGATAAAGCCCGGAATCGATCGTCATCTTTACTGAAAATATTCTGTTTCATTTCAGCTATCATTTTAATATTCTCGTCATCAGCTTTTAGAAGAAGCTTTGTAAGTGGAGATAATCCTGCAAATATAACAGGGCAAAATAAAGAAGCCAACCTTGTTCTTCAGGTCGGAGCTTTCAGGAAAGAAACAAACGCTACCGTTTTCAAGGAAAAACTATCCGCCCTTATCGATAAAAAGGTAATACTCGTAGTTGAAGACGGATATTACAAGGTTCAGCTGAGTGGATTTAAAACTATTGAAGATATAGAAAAAATTATCCCGGCCCTCGGTCTGATAGGAATAAAGGATTTCTGGATACCACCTGACAGAAATGACTCATCTGTACCGGATAGCACTGATTTACAGTCTGACACCACGCAGACACTACCCGGGGAAATGGCAATAAACCCGGTAATTCCGGTGGAATCTGACATCCAGGTTTTTGAGGACACCACTTCTGTGACCAACACTGCTTTTGCACTTGAAATTGGTTCTTTCAGTAAAAAGGAAAAGGCCCGGAAAGTTCAAAGGAAAATTATGTCCAGGTTCAATCACCCGGTTGAGATAATCACCCAGTGGGATCGTCATCATGTAATAATGTCAGGATTTACCGAAAAATCAGAAATAAACAGAATTATTCCCGAGCTTGCCAAACTTGGTTACGATGAAATATTAGTGATCAGGAATTATGATTCTCAAAAATGACTTCTGCCTCCTTTGCCGGGAACCGTTTGGCATATTCTTTAATAAGTCAATTCATATTTATAATTTTGTATAAGATTCAGAATTTTCTAATACCGAATTGTGAGGTTTTCAAATGAAGATCCCTGCACATGAATTCAGGAAGATTTACACCACGATCGAGGTTCAGGAGCTTTAAATTTGCATTCAGAGGTCTCAGGTCTTTACTGATCTTTGAGCATAATTCCAGAATCCACCTGGCCGCAGCCATAATAGTCGTTGCCCTTGGATTTATCCTCGGGATCAGCATTGCGGAATGGGCTCTGCTCACCCTGACTATTGGGCTTGTTTTTGTTTCGGAACT
>JAKQPD010000237.1 GCA_029564935.1 Bacteroidota bacterium | reverse complement strand
TTAAAGTACAGGATCGTTCCGAGTATGGGTATTAACGGGTAAAACAAAGCACTTGCCAGAGCAGAAAGGGTTATATATACAGGATTTCGCATGTAATCCATTGTGCTCATCAATTCTTCCGGATTAGTCAGGTTTTTCATTATGCCTCCTGTGAAGGGAATTGTGATGATCGCATTCAGTATAAAGGATGTTATCAGCATAATAACAAGCAATACCGCCACCCAGCCTATGTTTGCCCAGAATCGCCTGTGAGCCAGTCTGAAAGTACGACTGATAGCATTTGCAATGTCGGGTCCCTCAACCATCAGAACAGGTGTGAAGAACAGAAACAGTGTCATAATGTAAATCATGGAGAATACAACACCAATCACAAGGAGCATTAGTCCGAAGATCATGGCTACTGACGCAAAGACAGAGAAGAGAACCATTATTATGAGCAGGAGAATATAATATCTCAATGACTTATAAAGTGATACTATAATGGTTACATTGCTGTCAACAGGATTGAAAATGACATAATAGTAAAGTATTGTGGTACAGAGCAGGCTGACAAGGGAAATTGCGACCATCGGCCAGATCATCTCACGAAGCTTACCCATCATTTCCTCAGGATCGGTTATCTTCAGGATATCATAGAAATCGAACATCTGTGTAAGGAAATGGATCCCGATCGAAATAACAAAGGAAGTAAACACCAATACAAAGAATTTTTTCCTGTAAAACTTCCATAATGAACTCATTGCACTATCAAGATCATGTTTCCTGTATAATGGATGGCTGCTGAACGGATTCATATTTTTAAATTAATTTTTTCCAAATCTACCTGTTAATCGTCTATTCAACTTAAAACTCCTTAAACTTTAGGCACTATAGGCACTATAGGCACTATAGGCACTATAGGCACTTTAGTGCACTTCCGTCACTTCCCCTTCCTCCATTCCCTGAGCACGTTAGAGAAAGGTATCACGTTCTTGCGTGTTCTGGGCAGGAAAATTCCTTCATTAACTGCCCTGACATCTTCGATTGTATAGAAGGCTTTAGGATTGAAACTATCTATGATATTGAGTACATTCTCAAGCTCATTCCTCTGGATAATAGTATAAATAAGATGTACTTTCTCCTTTGCTCCGTAGCCTTCGACAAACGTAGCACCGTATCCTTTGCTGTTAAGCGACTGAACCAGATCCCTGCCTCTTTCGCGTGTAAAAATCCGGATCATCTGAATACCCATTGCAAGACGCTCCTCAATGATCATCCCGACGAAATTCCCCGTTGCAAATCCGGCTGCATATGCTATATAGTTAATATAGTTATCGAGGTTCTGCATGATCCTTGAGATTGCGGTTATCCAGATCAGGACTTCGAAAAATCCCAGGAAAGGGGCAATATTCTTTTTGCCTTTGGCAACAAAGATTATCCTCAACGTACCTATTGATACATCACATACGCGGGCAAGAAATATAAGCAGTGGTAAAATCCCGTAACTGAAAATATCTGAATTGAAAAAAGACGTTTCCATGGTAGTTCTCGTTTGTTATCTGCAAAGATAGAAATATGGGTCAAAGGTGCAAGGGATATAGGTGTAGCGGCACAGCGGTGCAACGGCACAACGGCACAACGGTACAGCGACGCAAGGGCACAACAGCGCAGCGGCGCAATGGCAGAATGGCACAACGGCGCAGTGGTCTATATCCGTTAACATCTTCAGTAATTTGATACACGATCCTCTTAGCCTTCCGCTCTGGACCCTGTGCCCTGCGCCCTGCTCCCTTAGTTGTCAACCTAAGAAATGCAATAGTACTGAAAACTTCTGTAACTTGGTGAAATGTAGTTATATAACTTTCCCCTCCTTTCAAAGGAGGGGTGGCCGGGATTGCTATTTATGGTATGTTTACATTTCTGCTTTCCCGGCCGGGGTGGTTGATATGGACTGACCAAAGTGGACTTCTTTCTCAGAATTAAATAAACCAACCCGACCAGAAATTCTAAATTTCTGCACATTAGATTATTTTATGGTCTGGCCACCCCTCCTTAAAAAAAGGAGGGGAAACTTTTATACCCAAAACTTATTAAGTTGACGACTATGGCCCTGCTCCCGACTTTGCTCCCTGCTCCCTACCCCCTGCGCCGCTCCGCCTTTGAGCCGTTGCGCCTTTGAGCCCCTGTGCCCTTCTTATTTTGTATATTTCCCAAAAAACCGTATTTTTCAGACATTAAAAACTAATCCGTCAAACCATGAAACGTCGAGAATTCATCAGAACAACAGCTGTAACGGTTCCGTTGATCGGGCTGTTTCCGGCAAATCTTTCGGAAGTAAAAAGAAAGAAAGTGAAAGGAAAGATCGAAAAGCGGATGCTCGGAAAAACGGGAGAGATGCTTTCAGTGATCGGGTTCGGAGGTATTGTTGTAAAGGATGCAACAACCGCAGAAGCTGCCGAACGGGTGAAAATGGCCATCGATGCAGGAATAAACTATTTCGATGTGGCTCCTTCATACGGTAATGCCGAGGTAATGCTCGGGCCGGCCCTTGAACCTTACAGGAAAGGTGTTTTCCTTGCATGTAAAACACAAAAACGTTCACGTGATGAAGCCCGGGAGGAACTTGAACAATCCCTGAAGAATCTCCGGACTGATCATTTCGACCTATACCAGTTCCATGCAGTTACAACAATGGAGGATGTAGAAAAAATCCATGCTCCGGGCGGAGCAATGGAGACCTTCCTTCAGGCAAGGAAAGATGGAAAGATCCGCTTCATCGGTTTTTCTGCACATTCTGTGGAAGCCGCCATGGCAATGATGGATCGATTTGATTTTGATACTATCCTTTTCCCGTTTAATTATACTACGTGGAATGCAGGTAATTTTGGCCCGCAGGTACTGGCACGTGCACAGGAAAAGAAAATGGGCATCCTGGCATTGAAAGCAATGGCAAAAGGACCATGGCCGAAAAATGCCGACCGCACAAAATATCCTAAATGCTGGTATGAGCCACTCACTACAACCGAAGATATTCTGATGGGACTAAGGTTTACTTTATCTCACCCCATAACTGCCGCTGTTCCTCCGGGTGACGAAAACCTATTCAAACTGGCGCTTTCTGTTAAAGACAGGATCAAACCACTGAGTCAGCCGGAAATCGACCTTATAAGACAAAAAGCTTTAAAGGGAGAGCCCTTGTTCAGCTATAAGGGATAAAAGAGTAAAACCAGACTGGGAACCATGTTATTTTGTATGTTTCAGCCTCAGGTTTAATGATCGAGGCGCAGTATAATAACATGGTTCATCACAACTGCTCTCATTGTATTTTACTCTCGGCGTGACTGAATTCACAGCGATATAAGTTTTATTGTCTATGTAATATGTTGCCGTGATGCAATATTTTTTATTTATCGGTAAATTAAACGTTGTCTCCGTGCTCGTTGTCTGGTATGATGTGAAATGTACTTCATCCTCCAGATTACCTTCATAAATATCAAGAAAGATAATCTCGTTTGCTGATCCCAACTTATAAGTATCAGAAAGCTTTATGCGGATATCGGCAGTGAATGGTTCATCTGCAGTGCATGCATCGCAATCGACAAATGTAATATCCTTCAATAGCTCTTCATCGTTTTCGCATGAGAATAACAATGTGAAGAAGAGGAACAGGAAAAAAAGCTTATTTGATCTTTTATGCATGCTTAATACCATTTTATTATTTTCCCGGGAACCCTGTCGGAATCAAAGGAGAAATTGAATGAACATCCTGTCCTCATCCAGACAGGACCTGTTCTGTAAAACCCGGAATTAAAATATTCCAGACCAGCAAATACTGTGAAGGCGTTTTTATTCCATTTTATGGATGCTGAAGGCAATATCCTGAATTTGCTATCAGGTTCGATCTCTGTTCCTTTAAACTTATTTCCGAATGAATATCCTGCCGCAAGTGATGCAGAAAAGTAAAAATTACCTTTGAACAGATTATCTGTCAGCTGAAAATCCTTATAAACCCCGGCATATACAAGAGAACTCCTGTCATAATACTGATAAAAAATCTCATCCGAACTTTTGACCAGAACCCTCGTGTACCATAATTTTGTATCAAGACCGGTCTTAATTCCGATATTTCTCAGTGGTTCAATAAATGACAAATTAAGTCCATAATAGTAATCCTTCAGATTGAATTTTGAGGACAGAGTTATTTCCATCCTGTCGAAATGTGGCTTATACGTGCCAGGGATATTCTCTCTGTTCAGGAGTTCCATAATCTCTTTTCTTCGGTATTCAGCAGCTACATTGTAAGGACTTATTACATCCTTTCCTTCTTCTGCCCATCCATTTCCCGACCTGAGCAGGAATTCCGTTGCAGGTATGTGATTTGACTTGATTGTAAGGGCAAGCGCATCACTGTTGTGTACATTTTTTTCGTAAATATCGACACCTTTCTTTTTAAGCATATTCAGAATTAAGGTATCCCCATTTTGTGCTGCGATCAGGAAGGGTGTGAATCCGTCATTGTCCCTTGCCTCCATATTTGCACCGTTCCTTATGAGGAGTCCGGCAATGTCGGGATAGCCGGCCCATATAGCAGCCATCAGGGGAGTTGTGCCTTCAGCATCTTTAATGTCGATATCTGCATCATAATATAACAGCATGTCAACAAATTCATATAGACCGTAAGCTGATGCATAGTGTATAGGGGTTACAAGGGATTTGTTCTGGTAGTTAATATCAGCTCCTCCACGAACGAGCGCTTCTGCAATGTTTATATTTTTAATTAATATCGAAAGTACAAGTGGTGTCTCTCCCCTGAAGGAGACTTTGTTGACATCTGCTCCCAGCCTGATGAGGGTTTTTACCGCGTCAGTTTTCCCGTTAATAATTGCAAAGTAAAGTGGAGTGGCGCCTTCGGCATTCTCCACATCAATTTCTGCCCCTTCCTTTACCAGCCTCTCAATCTCTGTTGTATATCCCATAGCCGAGGCAATCGTAAGGTTGTATTCAAGGCTTCCGCTGTAAAATAATGGAAGATATGCAGATGTATCAATTTCAGTTACCTGGGCATTTAGCTTTACTGCTATGCATAAAAAAACTGCCGCAGACAGAAATCTTAATACTGACCGTTCTATTGACATAATACAAAGTTAATTCTTTGGTTTTATTTTCTGTTACTGTACTGTCTTGGATTTGGGATAAAATTGTGAATAAAATAAAGCAAATCTTTAATAAATTGTAAATTTGTCCGTTAGGCAATAAATATTACTTTTTATTTTTGTACTCTGAAAAGTCGATTCTGTTTGCCGAAATTGAAAAAGATATTACTTGTTGGTCTCCTTGCAGCTACTGTGACCTATAATCCCGGGGCAGTTGAAAAAGTTGACATTATTTCGGGTAAGCTTGTACCGGATAATGTCCGTCTTGATAATTCCAGGTCGGAAGGCGGAGAATACTTTGCTGTTGAGAAAAGTATCCGGTCTTTTATGCACAGATGGGATGTTAAGGGTGCATCTGTTGCCGTATCAAAGAACGGGAAGCTCATTTATGCGAGAGGATTCGGGCTTGTTGATACGGTTACGAGGGAATTGACAGAACCTTTCCATAAGTTCCGGATAGCAAGTATCTCAAAGCTTGTTACCGCTGTTGCCGTGATGAAGCTTGCAGAGGAAGGCAGGTTGTCATTGAACGATAAGGTGTTTGGTGAAAATGCAATTCTGAACGATCCTTATTTCAGTAATCCGAAGGACATCAGGGCATATGATATTACAGTGGCTCATCTGCTCAGTCATGAGGGCGGATGGTCACAGAGGTGGGGCGACCAGATGTTCATGCCTCTGACTATAGCCGATCAGATGGGAGTGGAACTGCCGGTTGATACCAAAACTATAATCAGGTTCGCACTCGATAAAAGGCTTCATTTCACCCCGGGAACAGGCAGAGCCTATTCAAACCTTGGTTATGCGATCCTTGGTCTGGTGATTGAGAAAGTGACAGGCATGCCATATGACCAGTTTTGTAAGAAAGAAATACTGGAACCCCTGGGAATATTTGATATGACTCTCGCTCATAATCTCCCGGATCAGAAAGCTTCCTTCGAGGTATCATATTATGAACCTTCTGATGTTCTCCCAAAACCTTCAGTCTATGGAACGGGAGAGCTTCTTTCTCCGGTTTACGGAGGAAATGATATTGAAGCTCTTGGTGCAGCCGGCGCATGGCTTGCCACAACTCCCGATCTGATGCGCCTCCTTCTGGCCATCGACGGATTCGATTCACCCCCGGATATCCTTTCTCAGCTCAGCATAAGCCTGATGACAGACAATAATAAAGGACTTGCCCCGGCTGGTTGGAAAACTACAATGGATAACGGCACATGGTGGAGGACAGGTTCCTTCCCCGGAACTGCCGGGATGATGAAACGACAACAGGATGGTACAGCCTGGGTCGTTCTGCTTAATTCAAGTACGTGGAACGGACCTGAAATCTATTCTTACATCAGCGACCTTATGCACAGGGTCGTTTCAAACCTTAAAGCTGAGCCGGATTATGACCTCTTTACATGGGCTCTTCCAGTGCCGCTTTCTTCAGGAAACGATGACGAATTATTATTCAGATAATGTGCTTCTCGGTTAATGTTAACCTGGTAAAGGAAGAAATAGAAGACAGGTATGGCGTCAACTTCCCTGACAAATACCGCTATGAACCGAGTTATTATTACCACGCATTCAGCCTGCCTGAACTGACTGCGATTTGTTCCGGTACCCCGGCAGTGAGATCACTGAAATGGGGACTGATCCCCCCATGGGTCAGAAACGCTGAAGATGCCGATGAAATAAGATATAAAACTTTTAATGCCCGTTCCGAAAGCCTTAAGGAAAAACCTTCTTTTTCTTCATCATTCAGATCAAAAAGATGCCTGATACCTGTCAGGGGATTTTATGAATGGCAGCATGTTGGAAAAGAAAAGATTCCCTGGTATATTTACAGTGTTAATAATGAAATACTTACTCTTGCAGGGCTCTATTCAGAATGGCAGAATAAGGAAAGCGGTGAATTGCTGAACACATTTGCAATAATCACGACCGAAGCAAATGAGATGATGGCTGAGATCCATAATTCAAAAAAACGGATGCCTGCCATCCTTCAGAAAGACGAGGAAAAAAAGTGGATCGATCTTAATATTTCTCCTGATGTTGCTTCAGGATTGCTCAAACCCTGTCCGGATAATATTCTCAAAGCCCATACTATTGGTCCTCTTGTTAGCGACCGCTATGCCGATAAAAATACCCCTGAGGTAATAAAGGAGTTTAAAAGGGATATTAAAAATACCCTGTTTTAATCCGGGGGAATTTACTGACAAGTAATTTTTTTTGAACTTCTTAGATACAGCCTACTCCAAGCTTAATAGCAACATTGTAAGTATCAAATAATGTGTAATTTACAAATTGCTGTCATTAGCAGGAGATTTAGTACAGAAGTTTCCCCTCCTTTTTTTAAGGAGGGGTGGCCGGGATTAGTAATTATGGTATAATTACTATCCTGCTTTCCCGGCCGGGGTGGTTGATCCTTTGTTGTCTTCTGAACTTTCTTCTTTCAAGATTCTTTGACTTTAGTTGATTACATAAAACGGACTCAGCTGACGTGGAATTATTTCTCAAAAATGATCTGAGAGGTTTGAAACTTTTTCCGTTATAAAGGTGTCTGCTATCCATTAGGATGAAAAGTTATTAAAGAGAATTTAATAAACCACCCCGGCCAGACAATATAAATTTCTGCAAGTCCGACGATTTCTGCGTCTGGCCACCCCTCCTTGAAAAAAGGAGGGGAAACTTTTGTTCACAAAACTTTGTTAAGTTGACGGCTATGCTCCTAAGCGGGAGGAAACTTTTGTCCCCGACAATCCTTAGTTTAACAGCAACGCAACAGAGAGGGCGACCTGTAATTAAATGTCCTTAAAATAAAAAGTTAAGCCCACACTCTATAAATTAAATCAGTCACTAAGGATTTTTTTTCTAAATTGTGGCACTATCTTGAACTAAATTAATTGAACCATGATTTCAAAACTCAAATTTACCTTCATACTGTTATCAGTATGTTTTTCATTATCAGCAATGGAAGAAGCAAGGTTGCTGAGATTTCCGGCAATAAACGGCGATCAGGTCGTATTTAGCTATGCCGGCGACCTTTATTCGGTTCCTGCAACAGGCGGGATAGCCCGTAAACTGACTACCGACAATGGCTATGAGATATTTCCGAGATTCTCACCTGACGGTAAAAAGATAGCTTTTACCGGACAGTACAACGGGAACACTGAAGTTTTCGTTATACCCGCGGATGGAGGCACTCCTGAAAGACTTACTTATACCGCCACTTTGTCGCGGGATGATGTCGGCGACAGGATGGGACCAAACAATATAGTAATGACATGGACACCGGACGGGAATAATATAGTTTACAGATCAAGACGAACCTCAATAAGTGATTTCCTCGGGCAGCTTTATATGGTGTCACCTGAAGGAGGTTTGTCGAAGGAGATTCCCCTTACAAAAAGCGGATTCTGTTCATTTTCGCCCGATGGAAAGAGGCTGGCATTTAACTGGGTATTCCGCGAATTCAGAACCTGGAAATATTATGAAGGCGGAATGGCTGATGATATAAGGATCTTTGATTTTGAATCCGGCAAGGTTGAAAAAATCACAGACACAAAAGCCCAGGAGATTTTCCCTATGTGGATAGGGGATGATATTTTCTTCCTTTCTGACAGGGACAGGATCATGAATATGTTTGTATATAACACTGTTACGCGCAAAACTGAAAAGGTAACGAGTTTCGATACCTACGATATAAAATTTCCGTCAGCCGGCAAGGATCAGATTGTATTTGAGAACGGAGGTTATATATATAAGATGGATGCAAAATCGCGCAAGCCTGAAAAATTAACAATTTATATAGCCGACGATTTTGAAGCAGGAAAGAAAGTAATGAAAGACGCTTCAGAAAGGATTACGGGAGTCAGCTCGTCTCCTGACGGGGAGAGGGTCATTTTCAGTGCAAGGGGTGACGTCTTTAATGTCCCGGTTAAGGAAGGTGTCACAAGAAATCTTACTGCCACTTCCGGAGTACATGAAAGAAATGCCCGGTGGTCACCTGATGGTAAAACCATAGCATGGATATCGGATGCCGGAGGTGAATTTGAGATATGGATGCAGAAAGCCGACAGATCGCAACCGGCTGTTATGCTGACAAAAGACCAGAATACTTACCTTTTCGGAATAACCTGGTCACCCGACGGTAAAAAACTGCTTTATACTACCAAAAAGAATGATCTCCGGTATGTGGATGTTGAATCAGGGAAGATAACAATTGTTGATAAATCACCTAAAAGTCCTGGTTATGATGCAAACTGGTCTCCCGACAGCCGGTGGATCGCATTCGTGCGTCAGGAGGTCGGATTCCCGATAATAAGGATTTATGATCTTGAAACAAAAAAAACGAATCCGGTAACCAATAACTGGTATTATTCGGCTGATCCTGTTTTCAGTGAAGACGGAAAATATCTCTTCTTTACCTCCGAAAGAGACTTTAACCCTGTTTACAGCGAGACCGAATGGAATCATGCTTATGTGGATATGAGCAGAATATATCTTGTTACTCTTGCGAAAGATACTCCATCACCGCTTGCAGCTTCAGATGACAAGGTGAAAGAGGCTGAGTCTGAGGCTGAGGTTGAGGTTAAGGTTAAGAATGCACCAACTCCTGCTGCAAAAGGAAAGAATGAGAAGACATCCGAAATCAAAAAGCCAGAAAGTAAATCCAAAACTGTGCTTATTGATTTCGACGGTATAAATGACAGAGTAATCTCCCTTCCTGTAAAACCTGGTAATTATAATAATCTTCAGTCAGCCGGTGATAAATTATTTTATAATATGAATTCGCGTATGGGAGGTCAGCCGGCTGCCAAATATTTCGATCTGAAGGAAAAGAAAGAAGTCGAAGTGGGTACAGGAATATCTCTGACCCTTGTCCCCAGCGGGAAGAAAATGCTCATCAGACAGGGAAACAGGTACGGGATAATACCCGTTCCTTCCGGGAAAGCAGAGCTGAAAGATCCCATAAATACAGAAGATATGAAGGTTATGGTCGATCTCTCGGCCGAATGGGAAAATATCTTTAACGAATCATGGAGACAGATGCGTGATTTCTTTTACGATCCTGGTATGCATGGTGTTGACTGGAAGAAAATGCATGAGAAATATTCAGTTTTGCTTCCTTATGTCAGTCACAGGACTGATCTCACATATATAATCGGAGAAATGATGGCTGAGCTGAGTGTAGGTCATGCTTATGTCATGAACGGCGAACGGCCAATGCCGGAAAGAATTGAGACAGGACTCCTGGGAGCAGGACTAAGCAGGGATCCTTCCGGCTATGTAAAAATTGACAAAATACTTTCGGGAGCAAACTGGAGCCAGACTCTTATTTCGCCCCTTACCGTAAACGGTGTTGATGTAAAGGAAGGCGAATTCATTCTTGCAGTAAACGGGGAAGCGGTAAACAAGGTTAAAGATATTTATGAACTCCTTGTCGGGAAAGCCGGCACTCTTGTTGAGCTGACAATTAATTCTAAACCTTCTTTCACCGGAAGCAGAAATGTAATTGTCAAGCCTCTGTCTTCAGAAAAGGATCTGTATTATTATAACTGGGTGCAGGAAAATACCCGGAAAGTAAATGAAGCAACAAACGGAAGGGTAGGTTATATACATATCCCGGATATGCAGGTTGCTGGACTGAATCAGTTCGCGGAACATTTTTATCCGCAGCTTCATAAGGAAGCGCTCATAATTGATGACCGCAGCAATGGTGGAGGTAACGTGTCGCCGATGATAATAGAGCGTCTGATGAGAACAATTACATACGTTACAATGAATACCGGTGCTACTGTCGGAGATATTAATCCCGGTGGTACCCATCTTGGCCCGAAAATAGCCCTTTGTGACAAATATTCTGCATCTGACGGTGATCTGTTCTCTTACCGCTTCAAGTATAATAAACTTGGTACTCTTATCGGAACCCGAACCTGGGGAGGGGTTGTCGGTATCTCAGGACCAGCACCGACAATAGACGGGGGTAATATTAATACACCATCATGGGCACCATATGCAGCTGATGGCAGCAGTTTTATTATTGAAGGTTATGGTGTGGATCCGGATATTGTTATTGAGAATGATCCTCACAGGGAATATCTGGGTCAGGATGACCAGTTGGATAAGGCAATCAGTGTTGCCCTCGAAAAACTTAAAACAGAAGGGAGACAACTTCCGGCGATACCTGCGTTCCCGGATAAAAGCGGAAAGAAATAATATTCCAGGTTTTAGTAACAACCTGGTCTCTAATCCATAAGTTTCCTTCCCCCTGAATCGCATGGTAGTCAACCTAAGAAATATTTAAATAAGGAAAAGTATTGTAATTATTTGAATTATAGTTAAATAAGTTTCCCCTCCTTAAAAAAAGGAGGGGAAACTTAAATCCCCAAAACTCCTAACGTGACGACTATGTCATGAACACTGAACCCTTAACCCTTAAACCTGAACCCTGAATCCTATTGTGCCACAAAGTGATATGTCAGCGTTCCGGTCTGGGTCTTTGGGGAATTAACATCAGGATTGAACCGGGATATCTTTGCAGTTGAAAGGGCTGTTTCAATCAGGCAGGGATCATTTGTGGTGCTTTGTGCTTCAATAATTCCGGCATCTTCAACAATACCTTTCTGGTTGACCTCTATCTTAAGAACCACTTTTCCCGAGCCACGACATTTATATATAGGTATAGGAAGATACAGATGGTGTCTGCCTGCGAGATCGTAGTATATTCTTGTAGGTCCCTGATAGTTTGCAGCCATTTCATTTGAATCTTTGTCTTTTACTGCATCTTCATCCTGATTATTGTTTTCATAAGCAAGCTGTTCTTCACCTTCCATCTCCTGCATTCTCTTCTGTTCATCAATATAATTATCCGGACCGAGCTTTCCGCTCTCAATGAGTTCCTCCTTCACCTTATCAATATAATCTGCGGGATCGATCTGCTCTTCAGGCCTGTTTGCCAGGTTTCTTGCTATATTCAGTAATTCCTCATCACCCTGGAGTATTCTCTCAAGAGAAGAAGCGGGAAGTTCGATAAGCTTTTCTTCCTCATCCGAAGACTGTACTGCTTCGAACTCCACGATGAACTCTTCCTTCATTTTCCTGTTAAGCGAATGGATCCTGAAAGACATGAAGATTATCGCTGCAATGAGATGGAGTATTACAGTTCCAAGGATCCCGACAATCTTACCCTTATAGTCTTTCATCAGTTTTTCCCCTGTTTCGGTTTCTTCTTCTTTATCACTTTGGCCTGCTGAGGTTTGTTATAGGTTTGATTCTTCAGGAGACCTTTTCTGATCTCACTTATGAACTTTGACCAGGCAAAAGGATTAAGGAGGTTATTGACGGGGAACTGGTTGCGGGTTGACATTGTGCTGAAATTCTGTTCCATGGCATATCTGTAACCCGCTTCAGGCGATACAGCGAGATTTGACTGGTTTGTTATTGCAACATAGATCGATGCCAGATTCTCATTCATGTTCTCAACTATCGGATCAACAGGTTTTTCCCTGGTCATATCCTTTATGAATTCGTCATAATTACGCCATGGCATGATCGTAACCTCGGCAATCGATATTGTATCGGGCTCAAGAACAATATCCACCATACAACGTCTGTCAGTATATGACAGGGGAATGACCGTATGATACCTCTTGTAGCCCAGCGCCCTGTAAAATACCGTATCTCCCGGAGCAGTGGTTATAGAGTAAATCCCCGACCGCTCACTCACAGCTCCCCTCTGGAGCTTTTTGGAAATAATAGCAACTCCTGCTACCGGTCTGCTGGCTTCATCAGTGATAATACCGCTCAGCTGGATGAACCTTTCCTGTGCAATTATCCGGTTTCCGGTTAAAAAAGCAGTCAGAACCAACAGAACAGCGATATGGAAGAATTTATTCAAAAGTACAGCTTCTAAATTATAGTCACTTAGCACATATGCCTCTGCAAAGTAAACATTATTGAGTGTAACGGAAAAGAATTAACTAAATTTTAATAATTTCAGGACTTTAATTTTCTCATTATGAACAGACTTCTTTTACTGGGAGATGAGGCCATTGCACAAGCTGCAATTGATGCAGGATTGAGCGGGATGTATGCCTATCCCGGTACACCTTCGACTGAAATAATGGAATATATACAGGCTTCAGCCGTTGCAGCAGAACGCCGTATTCACAGGGAATGGTCTGCAAATGAGAAGACTGCAATGGAAGCTGCCCTGGGAATGTCCTATACCGGCAAAAGAGCAATGGTCGCAATGAAGCATGTCGGTCTGAATGTTGCATCAGACAGTTTCATTAATTCTGCAATGACGGGAGTAAATGGAGGTCTGATAGTTGTATCAGCTGATGACCCATCCATGCATTCCTCCCAGAATGAACAGGATTCCAGGTTTTATGGAAAGTTTGCACTCATTCCCTGCTTTGAACCATCAAGTCAGCAGGAAGCATATACTATGACCTTCGATGCTTTTGAACTGTCTGAAAAGTACAGGATACCTGTCCTTATGAGGATTACAACAAGACTGGCACACTCAAGGGCCAGCGTTGAAAGGGTAAAGTATCCTGTCCCGCAAAAGGAACTTAAGCTTCCTGACGATCCTGTCCAGTTCGTTCTCCTTCCTGCCCTGGCAAGGAAAAAATACAGGAAACTTCTCAGTGCTTATGATTCTTTAAAATATGATATCAGGATATCAAAATATAATACATTCACAGATTCAAAAAGGAGAGAACTTGGGATAATTACTTGCGGAATAGCATGGAATTACCTGATGGAAAACCTCTCAGAGGCTGAAACAGACCTTCCGGTACTTAAAATCTGTGCTTATCCCTTCCCGGCAGATCTGATAAAAGAGATTGTTAACAGGTGCAGTGAGATACTTATTCTTGAGGAAGGATATCCGATAATAGAGGAAGGCGTAAGAGGAATACTCGACAATGGTGCTAAAATACTTGGCCGGCTCGACGGTACAGTGCCGAGGGATGGAGAGCTTAATCCGGCTATCGTGGCAAAAGCACTGGGAATGCCGGTCAGCCATGGCAAAAATGTACCGGAAGTTGTGAAAATGCGTCCACCCTCATTTTGTAAAGGCTGCGGACACTCCGATACATTCAATGCACTTATCGAGGCAATAAAACCCTGGGGACAGGGACGGATTTTCAGCGATATCGGATGTTATACACTCGGTGCTTTGCCTCCATACAATTCAATTAATTCCTGTGTCGACATGGGAGCTTCCGTGACAATGGCAATCGGAGCTGCCGATGCAGGACTTGTTCCTTCTGTGGCTGTAATTGGTGATTCAACTTTTACACACTCGGGAATGACCGGCTTACTCGATGCAGTAAGTAAGAATTCACCGGTTACAGTAATTATATCCGATAACCTTACTACGGGAATGACAGGCGGACAGAAATCGGAGGGTACCGGAAAGCTGGAACAGATATGTTCCGGGCTTGGTGTGGAACGGAACCATATAAGGACTATAACTCCACTCAGGAAAAATCATGAGGAGAATGTCAGGATAATGAAAGAAGAAATTGAATACATGGGCGTTTCGGTTATCGTTTCATCACGTGAATGTATCCAGACAGCATCGAGAAGAAAAAAAACCGGAGCTTCAAACGAATAAATGAACCCATTTTATGAAGAATGATATTATACTTGCCGGAGTGGGAGGACAGGGGATCCTCTCAATAGCAGCTGCAATAGGCCTGGCTGCACTTGAGAATGATCTGTACTTTAAGCAGTCTGAAGTCCATGGTATGAGCCAGAGAGGAGGAGATGTGTACTCTCATTTCAGACTTTCGGATAAACCTGTGCTTTCAGACCTTATTCCCCATGGAAGAGCAAACCTGATCATTTCAGTTGAACCGATGGAATCTCTGAGATACCTTCCCTGGCTTTCAAAACATGGATGGCTGGTGACAAATTCAAATCCTTATAATAACATAAATGATTATCCGCCTGTCGAAGAAATCATTTCCGAGATTAAAAAGATTAAGAATCACAGGATTATTGATGCTGAGGCAATTGCAAAAGAAGCAGGGTCGCTGAAAGCTGTAAATATGGTGATGCTGGGAGCTGCATCTCATTATATTGATCTGAATTTCAGCAGCCTTGAAAATAGTGCCCGGTCTCTGTTCAGAAATAAAGGAGAAGAGATCATTGAGATCAATCTGAAGGCTCTCAGGGCAGGTCGGGATGCCTGAATATCTTCAGAAAATTCATGAATAAATCAGACTAAATCAAATTAACAACTGAATAATGAAGCTTATTAAAGTTTTAGTGCTTATAACACTGACAGTTACGTCAGCTTACTCCCAGAAAGCCGATTTTAAGGCTGCTGAAAAGTTCAGAGGTGAAAATATTGCATCCAGATATGGAGATCTTTCGGTTAATCCAACCTGGCTTGAAGATTCTGAAATTTTCTGGTACTCTTTCAAAACTTCATCAGGTAAGAATTTTTATTATGTCAATGCCGCTGCAAAGACCAGGAAGCTGCTGTTTGACAGCAGGTTCATGGCTTCTGAATTGCGGAAACTGACAAATCATCCGTATAATGATCTTGATCTTCCCATCACTGAGCTCAAGTTTGAAAAGAAGAGTAC
>JAKQPD010000225.1 GCA_029564935.1 Bacteroidota bacterium | reverse complement strand
TCCTCCTTTGCGTTTTCTATATGCCGGTGAATATTTCCATACCGGGCTCAATACCGACGAATAAACTTCGCGGCAGAAATTGACCATGCCTTCGAATCCGGCAAGGGGAATCTTTCGTTCATGGTTATGATCGCAGAATGCAATACCGAGTTTATATGCAATCGGACGCTCTTTTACTCCGCCGATCAAAAGATCAACACCGCGTTCTTCGATAAAATGTGAAAGCTCAAGCGGATTGGTATCATCGACGATTATTGTTCCTTCGTCGCATATTTCCTTGAGATAGTCGTAATCGTCCTTGCTTCCGGTCTGACTTCCGACCACTTCGGTTTTCATTCCAAGATGGCGGAGAGCTTTAACCAGAGAAAAAGCCTTGAATGAACCGCCGACATAAATCGCGGCTTTCTTTCCTTCAAGCTTTGATCTGAATTTTATTATTTCAGGATATATCGCCGAAAGTTCCCTTCCGACAAGCTCCGAAGTTTTATCAATAATTTCTTTTTCATTGAAAAAGCGGGCAACTTCATAAAGCGCCTCCGAAAGGTCTTCTATTCCGAAATATGAAACGCGGATAAAAGGTATTCCGTATTTTTCTTTCATTAGTTTTGCGAGAAAAGTCATTGAACCTGAGCATTGAACAACATTCAATGAAGCTCTGTGGGCTTTCTTTATTTCATCGATGCGTCCGTCCCCGGTGAGACAGGAAACAACATCTATTCCCATTTCTTTGTAATAATTTTTTATTATCCAGCTTTCGCCGGCGAGATTAAAATCTCCGAGTATGTTTATGCTGTGCTTCGGCACTTCACTTTCATTATCAAATCCGGTAAGTGTAAAAAGCGCTTCGCAAGCCGCACGGTATCCGTCTTTTTTTGTTCCTTTGAAACCTTCGGAATGAACAGGAATGACAGGAATATTTTTTTCGTTTGATACTCTCCGACAGACTGCGTTTATGTCGTCTCCAATGAGACCCACAATACAGGTTGAATAAATAAACGCAGCCTTCGGATTATATTTTTCAATGAGAGATATGAGAGCATTATATAATTTCTTTTCTCCGCCGTAGATAACGTCGTTTTCGCGGAGATCTGTACAGAAGCTCATTCTGTGAAGTTCGGGTCCCGATGAGAGGGCACCGCGTATGTCCCATGTATACGCAGCACACCCTATCGGACCATGAATGAGATGAAGAGCGTCGGCGATAGGATAAAGTACAACTCTTGATCCGCAGAAAACACATGCGCGCTGACTGACGGAACCTGCTACACTTTTCTTATCACACTCAATATTAAAAGAATCCTTTTTGTTAACATAAACCTGATTCTTTCTCGCTTCAATCAAATCAATCATGGAATCCTCCCTTACATTACAAGCTCGTATCTTTCTTCAGGAGCATCTCTGTCCTGGCGGTCCATAACCGCTGAGAGAATTTTTTCAAGCAAACGCAGTCCGCCTTTATATCCCATAATAGGCATGTACTGATGTCCGACTCTGTCATAGATAGGAAATCCTATTCTTATGAGAGGAATGTCTTCATCGCGTGCGATGTACTTCGCATAAGTATTTCCGAAAATAAGATCAGGCTTGTTGCCTTTGATCAGCTGGTGGAAATAAAACATGTCCGCATTCGCACCGGTTTTAACTTTAACATCTTCTCCCGCGATTTCCTTGATTCTTCTTTCGAATTTAGGACCAGCAGGCGTACCGGATACCACATAGAGAATTTTTATTCCAAGATCGACCAAGAACTCAGCTGTTGATACAAGAATGTCCGGATCACCCACAAGAGCCGCTGTTTTATTATATGTGTATTGGCTCATGTCTGTCATAACATCAACAAGCTGACCGCGTTCCATCATCAACGAATCAGGAACATGTACTCCCGCAACTTTGCGGAGATTATCCAGAAAGTTGTCAGTTCCGCGTACACCAATCGGAAGATCGAGTATCTCGCATGGAACCTTACATTTTGTATCAAGGAGCTTGGCAGCACTCATCGCACCGACTCTTCCCAAAGCCAGAGTGAAAGAAGAATCTCCCGCGCTTTTTATCTGCTCGATAGTCGTTCCGCCTTTAGGATACATGTGAAACTTTCCGTCCATCGGACTGTTTACTACACCGGATGTATCAGGAAACATTACAAACTTAACTCCCATCTCTGAAGTCATACGTTTGATTTCAGCCATATCCGAAGGCTCGATGAAACTCGGAATCAGGTTTATCTGCTTCAAAGGTTTTCCGGTATTTTCAGAAAAATACTGAACCATACCTGTTGTCATGTTCGAGTAACCTGTTACATGCGAACCTTTGAAACTCGGTGTACTTGCATAGAAAACTTTTTTACCTTTAGGAATTTTGCCTTCCTGATAAGCTTTCTTGATGATCTGATTAAGGTCATCACCGATCGTTTCAGAAAGACATGTCGTATGAACGGCTATAATCTCAGGATCATAGAGAGCGAAAATGTTTGTTATCGCTTCAAGTATGTTTGCCTGGCCGCCGAAAACCGAAGCTCCTTCTGTGAACGAACTTGTTGTCGCCATTATCGGATCTTTAAAGTGACGGGTAAGAGAGCTTCTATGATAGGCGCAGCATCCCTGTGACCCGTGACTGTGCGGAAGGCATTTGTTGATGCCGAGAGCCGCGTACATCGCTCCCACCGGCTGACAAGTCTTTGCCGGGTTAATCGTGAGAGCGCTTCTTTCGGCAACTTTATCTGTTGTGTGTCTTAATAACATAAGAACCTCCCCTATTTAGTCCACGCATAGCTTCCCGAAAGTTCAGGAGTTTCCTGCCATGGAGCTTTTACGAGTTTGAAAACATTAGTGTTCAGAATGCGGTCGATTTCCTTGTAAAAATTGATCGCACCTTTAAATCCTGCATACGGACCGCTGTAGTCATAGCTGTGAAGCTGTTTGAGCGGAATGCCCTGCTTCTGAACAACATACTTTTCCTTGATCCCTGCGCAGAAAATATCAGGTCTGTACTTCTCAATGAGAACTTCAGTTTCGTAATGATTAAGATCATCTATTACGAGAGTGTTGTTCTGCATCTCAGGCATCATGCCGTCATAATCCGACCATTTGAATCCCTTCTTCGAATATGCTTCGATTTCTGATTCACTCTTTCTCGGACTGAATCTATTATCATCTTTTTCTACAGTAAGCTCTTCGATGTTTCTTGTATCCGCATCGATGACTATCTCAGGAATAACCTTTCTTCCTTCATAGTCATCTCTGTGTGCGAATTCGTATCCGGCAGAAAGAGTCTGCATTCCGATTTCGCGGAAAAGATCCTGATAGTGATGAGCACGAGAACCGCCGACAAAAAGCATTGCAGTTTTACCTTCGCATCTGCTCTTGACGTCAAGACGGACTTTTTCAACTTCAATCATCTCTTCAGCGATTACCTTTTCAACATTAGCCATAAGCTCTTTGTCTCCGAAGTACTCGGCGATTTTTCTGAGAGATTTCGCAGAAGATTCGGCACCTATAAAATTCACCTTGAACCAAGGAATACCGAATTTCTTTTCCATCATCTCAGCAAGATAGTTGATCGATCTATGACACATTACAACGTTCAGATCTGCAGTGTGAGCGGAAATAAATTCATCATACTCCGAGTTTCCGCTGAAAGTCGAATGGATAGTAAGACCGCATTTTTCGGCAACACGTTCGATTTCAAAAGCATCACCTCCGATGTTATATTCACCGAGAATGTTGAATCTGAATTTGCCTTCTTTGGGTTTATCAGAAAGACCGACAACATCAGTAAATACTTTGTTATTGGCTATATGATGCCCCGCAGACTGGCTCACTCCTTTGTATCCTTCGCATGAAAATCCGAAGATATTCACATCAGGAAACTTCTCTTCCATTTCACGGGCAACCGCATGAACGTCGTCTCCGATAAGACCGACAGGACATGTTGAAAATATCCCGATAGCTTTCGGATGAAAAAGTCCGACAGCTTCTTCGATGGCTTTTTTTAATTTCTTTTCGCCGCCGAATATAACCTCATCTTCCTGAAGATCCGTAGACATTGTATACGGCATAAAATTAGGCGCATCATCTGTCTTTGGCCTGGTCTGATTTCTTCTTGTCAGCCAGCTGTAAAAAGCACAACCTATCGGACCATGAGTAATCTGAAGAATATCTCTGGTAGGCCCGAGTACAACACCCTTACATCCGGCATAAGCACATCCGCGCATGGTAAGAATCCCAGGAACAGTTCTTGTGTTTGCAAGAACCTCAGGAACCACATCACCATTATCAACCTTGTTGATGACAATCTGCTTTGCTCTTTTACGCGCAACTTTTACCGGATACTTCGAGAGCAGTTCCTCTTTGACTTCTTCCGGTTTTATGCTGTTAAAATCTACTTTTTTAGTCATGTTTTCCTCCCTCCGGAATCACGCTTCGTCCAGAGTTTCGTCACCGGATTCACCGGTTCTGATTCTGATTGAGTCCATTACCGGCATTACGAAAATTTTGCCGTCTCCGCTTTTGCCCGTCTGATTCACGCTGATAACTGTTTCAACAACTTTCTTCACAAGCTTGTTCGGAACAACAACGGAAATCATACGTTTAGGTATCAATCTCTGAGTGCTTCCGAGCTGGCTAATCGCCTCTTCATAACCCTGTTCCGCACCGTGAAGAACGTTAAAATCAACAAGTCCTTTTCCGCGGCCGAGGCAATCCTTGGCATGCATTGAACTTATGCCGGCTTCAGAAAGGGCGCGCTTGGTCTGATTGATTTTATTCATTCTCACAATCGCCATTACCTCTTTCATGCCTTTGCCTCCGAAATTCCTTCACTTGTTTCTTTTACACCCGAACTAACGGTATAAACTTCTTCAACGGGAGAGACGAAAATCTTTCCATCACCGAAAGCACCCTGCTCGCCGGTTCTGGCAGAAGCCATTATGGTTTTTATTACCAGATCCTTGTCAGAATCAGGAACAACTATCATAAGAAGTTCTTTAGGTATTTCATCGTAAGTTACATCTCCGATTTTGATACCTCTCTGCTTTCCTCTTCCTGATACGTTCATTTTAGTTACAGCCGGGAAACCCTCCTGCATGAGAGTTTCCATAACGACATTAACTTTATCCGGTCTTACTATTGCTCTTATCATTAACATGGTTTTATCTCCTTTTTCTCAATTATGCTTCGAGTCCGAACTCTATAAGAAGTTTTTCGAGCTCTTCGGTTTCAAGAGGCGTAGGAATTACAAATTTTGTATTCTTATCAATCGCCTGAGAAAGCATTCTGTACTCATCAGCCTGACCGACAGACGGATCATACTCGATAACAGTTTTTCTGTTTATCTCTGCTCTCTGTACCATGTTGTCGCGAGGAACAAAGTGAATCATCTGAGTTCCAAGTTTATCCGCAAGCGCCTGAATAAGATCGGCTTCTCTGTCAACCTTACGGCTGTTGCAGATAAGACCGCCGAGACGAACGACACCAGACTCAGCAAATTTCACGATACCTTTACAGATATTGTTTGCTGCATACATCGCCATCATCTCACCGGATACGACGATATAAATTTCTTCTGCTTTACCGTCACGGATAGGCATTGCAAATCCGCCACAAACAACGTCCCCGAGTACATCGTAGAAAACATAATCAAGTTCCCATTTGTCCGAATAAGCTCCGAGCTGCTCGAGAAGATTGATCGATGTGATGATACCTCTACCGGCACATCCTACACCCGGTTCAGGTCCGCCCGATTCTACGCAACGTGTACCTTTAAAACCCGGTTTAACAACATCTTCAAGATCTAGGTCTTCACCTTCCAAGCGGAGTGTATCAAGAACCGTTTTCTGTGAAAGACCGCCGAGAAGAAGTCGTGTTGAATCCGCTTTAGGATCGCATCCAACAACCATTACCTTTTTTCCCGCTTCGGCAAGCGCGGCTACTGTGTTCTGAGTGGTTGTTGATTTTCCAATACCACCCTTTCCGTAAATTGCTACTTTTCTCATTTTATTCTCCTTAGCAAAAAAATCTTTT
>JAKQPD010000195.1 GCA_029564935.1 Bacteroidota bacterium | reverse complement strand
GGAAAACGGTGCCCTGATGCTCCCGCTTCACCTTGGGTGGTGGGGTAACCAGACATGGAACCCGCCACAGATAGAACCAACCTTCCCCGATGATATTGAATATCTCTGCTGCAAAATGATGGGAAACAATGCAGGATTATCCATGCTGGGAGGCGCCGATGAAAAGACTTTGGGGGAAAATCCCTCATTCCGTAAACTTACAGACATTATCAGACAGTATGAAGAGCTGCGGCATCAGAACTATTTTAATGATACAATCAAAGCAATCCTCCGGCAACCGGGTAAAGAGTTCTCTTTAATAAAGGACCAGGCCGGAAAATGGAATTTCAAGCCGGTATCTTATAAAAAACATAAGGTATCCGGGATTTCACATCCTGATTCGAAATGGACTGTAAATAATGAATTTGACGATCAGCCTGTTAAGCTCAGAATTGAGGTCCTGATGTCAGTAAAAACATACAATGATCCTTCAAATATTGTCCTTACTGATTTTGCAGTTCCTGATGAGTTTACAGTTGCCGGACATGCCGAAAGAGTTACTGCAGCCCTGAGCAGGTCGGCTGAAAAACCTGCTCCTAAAATTACCTCAGGTAAGTTCACCGGAAGTGTCGAAGTTACAGATCCGGAAGAGGGATTGTGGATTAAAATGGAAAAGAGATTTGATCCCTGGACAGATCTGTCGGAAAACCAGGCCCTGGGTGTCTGGGTAAAAGGCGATGGTAACGGACAACTCCTCAATCTCAGGCTGGAAAGTCCGGCTCACCTGTCACACGGAGTTAATGGTGACCATTTCATAAAAATTGATTTCATAGGGTGGAAATATTTCGAACTGGTTGAAATTGAATCCTCTGAATACAGCAATTATATCTGGCCCGATTCGGGATTTTATGTTTACGATTCATACAGACATACACTTCAGTTCAATAGCATTGATAAATTGCAGATATGGTATAATAACCTTCCGGCCGGAAAGGAATCCTGCTGCCTCATCAGCGACATAAAAGCCTTACCGGTGGTTTCGTCCAGGATCGCTGATCCTTCAGTATCCGTGAACGGTCAGATGATCACATTCAAAACAGAACTTGAATCAGGAATGTACCTTGAGTTTTATTCAGCTGATAATTGTAAATTATTCGGGTCGAAAGGAGAGCTTCTGGAAGATGTGAAATATTCGGGCGCCATTCCTGTAATGAAAAAAGGGGAGAATATAATTTCTGTTTCATGCAGATGTGCACAGGAAATTAATCCAAGACTACAGGTAACAGTTATAACTGAAGGGGATCCTTTATAAAACACTCAAAACCTTTTATTATAATTTTATTTAATTTTAGTCTGAAATTTTCTTCCGGTAATAAATAAATAATAATACTTATGAAAAGACGCAGATTCATAGGCGCTTCGCTGACCGGAACGGCCGGATTGGCTATTGGAGCGTCGGGCTTGTTGTTGCAATCCTGCAAGGGTGCAAATGACAAAATTGTTCTGGCTCTGATAGGTGCAGGTAACCGCGGTCTTTCAACTCTTGTAACATGTTGCAGGGAAAATACCGGGGTTGAAGTGAAGACAATATGCGATGTCAATGATCTGAATTCTTCCCGTGCTGCAGCTGAGATTGAAAAACAGTTCGGTTACAAACCTCTGACTGTCAGGAATATGCATGAGGTGTTTGCGGACAGGGATATTGATGCTGTATACATTTCAACACCCGACCACTGGCATGCTCTGGCAACTATCCTTGCCTGTCAGGCAGGTAAGGATGTTTATGTCGAAAAGAGTCCGTCTCATTCAATTTGGGAAGGCAGAAAAATGAAAGAAGCCGCAAAGAAATACCGTCGTATCGTTCAGGTTGGATTCCAGAACAGGAGCGGTCAGTATAACTATGACGCCAGGGATTATATTCAGAGTGGTAAGCTTGGCCAGGTAGTTCATATAAGGATATATAATCTCCTTCCCGTAAGCAAATGGATACCAATGCCGGAAGAGGCCGTTCCCCAGACCCTTGTCTGGGATGCCTGGCTTGGCCCGGCACCTTACCGACCATATACCCCTGCACTGCTTAAAGGCTGGATCTATTTCTATGATTACTGTCCTGGCTTTCTTGATGATGCGGTTCATCAGTTCGATCTTACCCGCCTTGTTATGGGAGATCCCGGGCACCCGCGATCAGTTTACGGATGGGGCGGTAAGCATATCTGGAATTCTGACCAGCAGACACCGGAGCTTCAGTCAATAACTTTCGACTATGAAAAATTCACAGTTACATGTGAAAGTGGCAACGTCACGAATTATATGTCAAAGACGCCAAATGATATCAGAATGGATCCATCGCGATTTCCTGAATGGAGGACAAATGCTGACAGGATTGAGATCTATGGCACCGATGGAGTCATGTTTCTCGGACGCCAGGGAGGCGGCTGGCAGGTTTATGGCCCCAAAGAACAGATTGTGGCACAACAGGGCGGAATACATTCCGACAGGGAACACCAGATTAATTTTATTGAATGTGTCAGAAACAGGAAACAACCCAACAGCACAATTGAACAGGGTCACATGAGCGCTACCCTGGCTCATATGGCAAATATTGCACACCGTACCGGCAACAGGCAGTTGCTGTTCGATGCTGAAGAAGAAAAATTCATCGATGACGAAGAAGCAAATAAGCTTCTTAAGGACAATTATCGTGATAATTATTTGGTACCGGAAAAAGTTTAATTTGAAACAATCTGATTATGACAAGTGCAAATGATAAAGTGGTTCTGGCGCTGATTGGCGCCGGTGGCAGGGGAACACAGGTAATCCTGAGCATGCAGAAATGTGTCCCCGGTGTAGAGGTCAAATATGTTTGTGAAGTCGATGAAGAAAGGGGTGGCAGGGCTATTGATGAGCTTGAAAAGCAGCAGAATTTCAGACCGGTACGAATAGATGATATGAGGAAATCCTTTGATGATAAGGATGTTGATGCAGTCGTAATATGTACGCCCGAACACTGGCATGCACTTGCCACGGTCCGGGCATGTCAGGCCGGAAAAGATGTTTATGTCGAGAAAAATATCTCACTGACAATCCCTGAAGGAAGGAAAATGATCGAAGCGGCAGAAAAATACAAAAGGATTGTACAATGCGGATTTCAGAATCGCAGTGCTCCTTATAATTTTTCCGCACGCGACTATATTCAAAGTGGTAAACTCGGTAAGATCGTAGTTGTAAAAACTTATTGCATGCTTCCCGGTCATAAACCATGGATATATAAGGAAGATGAACCTGTGCCTGCGGGACTTGACTGGGATCAGTGGCTGGGCCCTGCTCCGTCTGTTCCCTATAATGTGAGCCGCCATAAAGGTTATAATGAATTCTGGGCTTACTCATGCGGATTGCCTCTGGCTGACTGCTGTCACGTCATCGATCTTGCCAGAATGGTACTGGGTGATCCCGACCATGCCCTGTCAGCATATTGCGCAGGTGGGAGGGTACTTTACAACGATAACAGGGACATCCCGGATAACCAGACTATTACATATGATTTCGGAGAGTTCCCGATGACTGTTGAAGCTTCAATTTACGGCGAATATATGTCAAAGGCATCTGCCGAAATAAGATATGGAAACCTTTTCCCCAACTGGCCTTTTAACAGCGACAGGATGGAGATATACGGAACAGAAGGAATGATGTACCTTGGCCGTCATGGAGCAGGCTGGCAGGTTCTGACGAATGACGCAAAAGTGGCAGCTCAGGACTATGGGTATTTTCCTGATGAGGTTCATCAGCAGGATTTTATTAAATGTATACGGACGCGGAAAGTTCCCAACTCAAATATTGAACAGGGTCATAAAAGCGCTACTCTGGTACATCTTGCCAACCTTTCCTACAGGACCGGCAAGAAGCAGCTTTATTATGACCCGGTGAATGAACGGGTAACTAATTCCGAAGAGGCAAATTCAATCTCAGCAGGAACTTACAGGAAGGGTTACGAAATGCCTGAAATAGTTTGAGAATGACCTGGTTGAACAAGAAGATTCGCAGAATACTGCTGGCTGTGTTCATATCAGGAATTGTTTTGGTTATAATCACTTCTGCAATTCTTATTTTCAGGACAAGAGGAAGAACCCTGATTCAGGTTGATATACATCAGAACAAGAAGCTGATCCATCTGTCTACTTTTGCAGAACCTCCCCAATTTGCAATCTGGCTGGAGGATCCTGTATCACATGAACTGAAAAGTATCTTTGTAACTCACAGAGTGGCAGTGGGTGACTGGGAGGGGAAAGCCAATGTTCCTGTTGCATTACCACAATGGTTCAGGCTATTCAGGGGAAACAGCAGTTCTTCCGGTTCCGGGGGATTGTCAGTTTCATCCGGGTCAGGTAAGTCTGATGACCTTGTGATAAGCGGTGCAACACCCAAGGATGACTATTTTTCAATAAGGGTTGAAGTGAAACCCGGATCGGAATGGATATGCTGGATTGAAATGAACCTTGCCGGGGATTTTAACGAGGCATTTCCTGAGTTTAACAGTCAAACTCTGACTGAAGATGAGTTCAGTAACGGACAACCGGCCCTTCTCTTCAGATCAGATGTTAAAGCCATTGAAAACGAAAACTTCACACCTGTTCTGACTTCACAAACTATATGGGATGACGGGTCTGTAAGTGTAGAACCTGTGAGCAGTGGTGTCACGACAGCCAGGGCGGTGTTTGATACAATTACTCTATCTGTTATCAGACCTAAACCCAGGCTGATTGATAAATACAAGATCAGAGATCCTGAATAATAATCTAAAACAATTCTCAATATGGACAAAATGAAAAATAGGACATCACGCAGAAAATTCCTGCAGCAGACAGGAATAGCAACAGCCGGAATGGCATTCAGCTTAAAAGGACTTAATGCCGCTAACTATAACAGGATAGCCGGGGCAAATGAGAAGGTACGTGTCGGATTTATAGGAGTGGGAAACCGTGGCAGCCAGATGCTTTCAACATTTATGAGCATGAAGGATTGTGAGGTTGCTGCTCTGTGTGATATTTATGAGCCTTACATAACACGTGACCATTCGAAAGTTGAACCCCGCTACATAAGAGATATGCCTGGCCAGATCCCGCTGATGGGAGAGGAGTTCCCCGGTAAAGTGGAGAGATATGCTGATTACAGAAAGCTGCTTGAAAATAAAAGCGTCGATGCAGTCTGTATTGCAACTCCCGATCACTGGCATGCTCTCCAGACAATACATTCGATAGAAGCAGGAAAGGATGTTTATATCGAAAAACCATTTTCAAAAACTGTCAGGGAGGGGCGTGCAATGGTTAATGCGGCTGCAAACAGCAGGCAGGTTGTTACAGTAGGTCTGAACAGGAGAGGAGCTTCTACATTTCTGCAGCTTGCAAAAGACATACCTGCCGGTAAAATCGGAAAAGTTACATTTGTTACTGCATGCCATGTGAGTAACATGTATCCTTCCGGAATAGGCAAAATGAAACCGGAAGATCCTCCTGCAGATTTCAACTGGGATGCATGGCTCGGTCCGAGACAATTCCGGCCATATCAGTATAATATTGCTCCGTATAAGTTCAGGTGGTGGGAAGATTATGCAAATCAGATAAGCAATAACGGCGTTCACTACCTTGATCTTATCCGCTGGCTTATCAATGAAGTTGCACCTGTATCTGTTACCGCTACAGGAGGTAATTATGCCGTTGATGATGACCGGACAATACCCGATACCCTTCAGGCCACTTTTGAGTTCGGATCAGGGATAATTGTTACGATAAACATTGTAGAAACAAGCTCAGGCAGCTTCATACCATACGGATTCCTTGAAATGAGAGGTACTAAAGGAACACTTCTGACGAATGAAAATGATTATAAGATAGTACCTGCAACTCCGGGACAGTTCCAGACCTGGAAAAGTCTTGTTGATGCTGAAACGGTCAATATGATGACTGACGACAAGGTTTATCTGTCCGACGGCAGGTATCGTAACAGTACTTCCAATCTTGTGCGGAATTTCCTCGATTGTATCAAATCACGACAGAAGGATACTTACTGTACTCCTGAAGAAGGGCATCGCTCAACATGCCTTGCTCATCTGGCAACTATTGCGCTTATTACAAAGCAAAGACTGGAATGGGATAGTAAAAATGAGGTGTTTACCAATAGTGAAAAGGCAAACCAGTTGCTTGAATATGAGTACAGAAAGCCATATCATCTTTAATTGATTTAAGAAGTACAGATCATGAATTTAAAAACTTACTGCGGATTATTCACCGTACCGTTTTTCTTATTTCTCATTTCGGGCCTTCTTTCGGGTCAGGTTCAGGAAAAAACATTTGAACAGATGGAAGTTGAGCGTACGGATCTTTATGCCACCCAGCTCGAAAATTATCTGCGGATTTATCTGGTGGATCAGTATGATGAGCGGGCATCAAAATTCTGGAATCGCGATTACAGCAGTCAGGATGCTTTCATAAGAAGCGTCGCTCCGAACAGAGAAAGGTGGAGGTCGGTTGTTGTAAAACCACCTGTTCTGACCAGGACGGGTTCCCTTGTTAAAAAGCCATATACAGTGGAGGGGATAAAGGGTGAATGGATTGAACTGCCACTTGGTCCGGTTACTGCACAGGCATTTTTAGCTTTTCCGGAAGTACTCGACAGCAACAAACCATTACCTCTTGTAATAGCTCAGCATGGCATTGGAAGCACACCTGAATCAACTTTTAAAGGAGGAGGTTATAATACTTATGCAAAAGCACTTCTGAAAGCAGGATT
>JAKQPD010000192.1 GCA_029564935.1 Bacteroidota bacterium | reverse complement strand
GAGAGATGTCATCAAACACATCTCCCCTCTCCATTTCTTTCAGCTGTGATTGATGATTGTCTTGATACCGGGATTGATGTTACCCGGGGTGGTGCCAGGTATAATTTCTCAGGAATACAGGCAATCCAGATCGCCAATATTGCCGACAGTCTTGCAGTACTGAAGAAGCTTGTATTTGATGAAAAGTTTTTTGAAAAAAAGAGATTTCTGGAAGCGTTAAAATCGAATTTCGCAGGGGATGAAGTCTTAAGACAGCATTGTCTGCATCTTCCTAAATATGGAAATGATGTTGAATGGGTTGACGAACTCGGGGCAAAGTGGGTCAGATTCTTTGCGGAAGCCATCGGAAATTATAAAAACTACAGGGGAGGATCTTATACCATGGGTTTATATACTGTTTCGGCACATGTCCCTATGGGTCAAAACGTCGGGGCAACCCCGGATGGAAGGCTTTCACAGACACCTCTTGCAGACGGGGGGCTCTCTCCGAGGTACGGCCGGGATAAGAACGGCCCGACAGCAGTTTTGAATTCTGTAAGCCGCATCCCATCTGACCTTGCAGGAAACGGAACCTTGCTTAACATGAAATTTCTCCCGGTCTATTTCAATAATGAATATTTAAGGGATAAGTTTTCTTCATTTCTCAGAGGATTCTGCTCGCTCCCAATCCATCATGTACAGTTCAATGTGATCAGTCCGGATGAACTGAGAAAAGCAAAAGCTGATCCTGAATCATACCGTGGTCTCACAATCAGAGTTGCAGGATATACAGCCTACTTCACTGAATTATCAGGAGACCTGCAGGACGAAATAATCGAACGGACAACCCATGGAGAATGATCATAAAGATATTTCCGGATTAATTTTCAAGATAAAAAGGTTTTCGGTACACGACGGACCGGGAATAAGGACAACTGTTTTCTTTAAAGGCTGCCCGCTGAATTGTGTCTGGTGTCACAGTCCTGAAGGAATCAGTCCGGATATTTCAATATGGCACGACAAAAACAGTTGTATTGCCTGCGGACAGTGTGTTGAGGTTTGTCCGTCACATGCATTAAAACTACTTAAGAACAACAATGAAAACATAATAGAAATTAACCGGGAATTATGCAATTTAACTGGTAACTGCGTCCGGATCTGCCCGGCTGAAGCAATAAGATTTACAGGATCGGTAATAACTGTTTCTGAACTGTTAAATGATATTGAAAAAGACATTGTCTTTTACGAAAAATCCGGGGGAGGCGTAACCCTGTCCGGCGGTGAAGCTCTTCATCAGCCGGAATTTGCCGAAGCAGTGCTTAGAGTATGTAAGGAAAAAAATATACACACTGCAATCGAA
>JAKQPD010000174.1 GCA_029564935.1 Bacteroidota bacterium | reverse complement strand
TGTATATCAACGGCTTTGGCTTTGCGGTATACCTTTTTAAGGTCATCGGAACAGGGAAGAACCTTAAGTTCCTTCATCTGCTCATAAATAAGAGGGCCTGTCATTGAAACTCTTCCGATATCATGTCCAGGTGAAGCTTCAACCGCAACAATATCGCCGATTTCAAGACGCAGGTTGTTCACATTTCTGTAAAAACCTTTCCGTGTATTCTTGAATCTGACTTCAATAATATCATTTTCGCTGATACATTCGGGAAGGTGATTGAGCCAGTTAAAAGAATCCAGTTTATTACACCCGGGCTTATATTTTATATCAGGCAGATGGATATCTTCACCCGTCTGACCCTGCAAATCATCATTATCTGTCATAGAATTCCGCCTCTGCTGAAATCAAACTGCAAAAGTAATGAATAAATGGATCATTATCAATTATGCTTTTGCGGTTCTGGTAATGAACCGGGTAACTTTCAGCGCAAGATCGAGGAAAATGATCTTCGGGTTGCCGTTTGCTTCGACGTGGGAAAAGGCAAGATTGAATTCATCCGTCAGGAGAAATATATTCTTATCGTTGACAAACGGATGGAAATTTCCTGAGAAGGAGGCTTCCTCACCGGCAAGAAAAACAAGATTGTTTTTTTGCTGGCCCAGGGTCATCATGAAATTTTCCCGCAGGATCCTAAGAGAATATGTGAGGAAATTTTTTTGTGCTTCTCTCCCTGTGGCAGATATATCTTCAGTCCAGCCGATAATTGAAATTATATCTCTTTTCCAGGCATAGCGCATCAGGTTTTTGAATCTGTCGAGGTTCCGTGAGGAGGCATCTTCATCCTCATAAAGTTCTATAGCTTTGATTATGTTGCCATTGGCAACTCTGGCTACTTCAGAAGCTTTCTGCCTCTCAGCTTTGAGGATATCGGTAAGATATCCTGTGATTTCATCATTCGAAAATCCCGGTAATCTTATCAGCTGGCATCTTGACATGATCGTCGGGATTATCTTATCGGGTTCATCGGAAACCAGCAGGAATATTGTTTTTTCCGGTGGTTCCTCGATCATTTTAAGAAGTTTATTTGCTGCCGAAGGATGCATCTTTTCGGGCAGCCAGATTATCATTATCTTGAAATCCGATTCAAAGGTCTTAAGGCTCAGTTTTTTAATTATTTCAGCAGCTTCAGATGAAAAGATCAGTCCCTGTGCATTGCCGACCTCTATTGAATTGAGCCACCTGTTAAGGGTAAAGTACGGAGATCTCCCGGCGAATTCTCTCCACGATTCTATAAAGGAATCACTTACAGGTTCATTATCTTTTCCTCCCTTTCTGATCACCGGAAAAACAAAATGCAGATCGGGGTGTATCATTTTTTCATATTTCACACACGACCTGCATTTCCCGCATGAATCTTCTTCAGACCTGTCCTCGCAGCTTATATATTTTGCATAGGCAAGCGCCACTGCAAGTGATCCGCATCCCTCAGGTCCCGTAAATATCTGGGCATGGCTGACCCTTTCCTCCTTTACCGATCGGATCAGCCTTGATATGACCTCTTTTTGCCCGGGGATCTTTGAGAAGTTCATGCCTCTGTAACAGTACTATTTTAATGCGTTAAGAGCTGAATCATAATCAGGCTCCTGACCGATTTCAGGAACAAGTTCAGTATAGGTAACTTTTCCTGATTCATTGACAACAACAATGCTTCTGGCATATAGTCCCTCAAATAATCCGTCAATTATATCGACTCCATAGGCTTTACCAAAAGCATTGTCGCGGAAGCCGGAAAGGGTTACAACATTTTTTATTCCTTCCGTTGTACAAAAACGTCCGTGTGCAAACGGAAGATCTTTAGAAATAGCGAGAACCGTTACATCCGTCATACCGGCAGCCAGTTCATTGAACTTTCTGACTGAAGTCGCGCAAACCGAAGTATCCAGACTCGGGAAAATATTAAGGATTAGCTTCTTTCCTTTAATATCTGATAATTTCAGGGTACCGAGGTCGGATTTTACAAGTGAAAATTCCGGAGCTTTGCTTCCCTTTGCGGGAAGATTTCCGGAAGTATTGACCGGATTTCCTTTAAATGTAATTTTTGCCATAGTTTTTTTTCAAAATTAATTAAACTTTTAACATCCGGATAACATTCCTAAGACCGGATTGTTCTCTTCACCTCTGTGTACCTCTGCATATTCGACCTCACCCCAAACCTCCCGCTGAAGGTTCGACCTCACCCCAACCCCTCTCCCGGCGGGAGAGGGGCTATGCTCTGTCGGAGCACAGGCTTCCCCCCTCTCACTCAGGGAGAGGGGGATCAGAGGGGGTGAGGCCGAAAATCAATTCATGAATAATACAAGTTAAAGCCATAAATGATATTTAAAAATTAATTAGGTTTGTATGCTTTAAAAATTTTTAGGAACAAAACCATAAACCTATTGATATATGAAAATGATTCAGGATTTCAATTTTAAAGGTACTAAGGCTATTGTAAGGGTCGATTTCAATGTACCGCTTGATAAAAAAACATTTGTTGTGACAGACGACACAAGGATACGGGGTGCATTACGGACAATAAGGAAGATCATCAGCGATGGTGGTGCATGTATTCTTATGTCACATCTTGGCAGGCCTGAGGGGAGGATGGAAAAATATTCCCTTAAACCCGTGCTTCCGGTACTTGAAAAACATCTGGGGATGAAGGTCCTTTTTGCTGATGATTGTCTGGGTGAATCTGCGATAAACATGACAAAAGAACTGAAACCCGGAGAGGTCCTTCTGCTCGAAAATGTCCGTTTTTATCCTGAGGAGGAAGGTAAACCCATACTTCCGGAAACGGCAACTGACGACGAAAAGAAAGCTGCCAAGGCTGAACTTAAGGTGAGACAGAAAGAGATGGCTAAAAAACTTGCCACTTATGCTGAAGTCTATGTTAACGATGCATTCGGGACTGCTCACAGGGCGCATGCTACAACAGCTGTGATCGCCGACTATTTCCCGACAGAAAAGAAAATGTTCGGCTTCCTGATAAACAGCGAGCTTGAAGCTATGGATAAAGTGCTTAAGAATGCAGGGAAACCCTTTACGGCTGTTATGGGCGGAGCCAAGGTGTCGGATAAGATACTTATAATCGACAACCTTCTCGACAGGGTTGATAATCTTATCATAGGAGGCGGGATGACATACACTTTCATAAAGGCTATGGGTGGCAGGATAGGTAATTCACTCTGTGAGGCTGATAAGCTCGATGTTGCAAAAGCGGTTCTGGAAAAAGCAAAAGCCAAAGGAGTTAACCTTCTTCTTCCTGTCGACGGAATAAATGCCGATAAATTTGATGCTGCAGCCGAAACATACATATCTGCTATCGACGATGTGAATGACGGCTGGATGGGGCTCGACATAGGGGAAAAGTCTATAAAACTCTTTGAAGAAGTTATACTGAATTCAAAGACAGTGCTCTGGAACGGCCCGATGGGAGTTTTTGAGATGGATAAATTCGCTGCAGGTACCACTGCCATTGCAAAAGCTGTGGCAAAGGCAACAGAAAAGGGCGCTTTCACCCTTATCGGTGGTGGCGATTCGGTAGCTGCAATAAATAAGAATGGCCTGGCAGATAAGGTAAGCTACGTATCAACCGGTGGTGGTGCAATGCTTGAATATATGGAGGGCAAGAAACTGCCGGGGATAGTTGCGATAAGGGGAGAGTAAGTTACGGCGCAAAGGGAGAGAAGTTCAGTGGTGTTGAATATCTATTAAAGTAGCATACGGGAGGCTGATTGGAAAATCGGCCTCTCTTTTTATACGACAGGCTCCGGAAAATCCGTTATATTTGTTTGGAAATGGAAAGACTAATTTCAATATTGTTATTATCTGCTTTGTTACTGACTTCATGTAATAAGAACAAGGAGCCTGACCTCAGCGGAACGGCAACTATTGATAACGAATTGGTTCTGGATGAGAAACTTCAGACTTATATCAACTATGGATTTCTTTTTTCTGAAGCACGACTGGCATCAAATGCCGGAACCCCGAAACCTGATATTATTGTTTTCAGGGATGGAGATAACATATCTTTTGAGGCAAATAACCTGAAAGCTTCATTCTGGAAATACGGAGAATATGCCGATGAGCAGGCAGCCAAAACCGCTTTTAATAATTTCACTACTGCCAGTCCGGGCCAGTGGACAGAGAGCGCAAACCTTTTAAAGATAAACCAGATCTGGTTATACCGTTCAAATGCAGAACGTTATGCAAAAATCAGGATAATCTCGATTGTAACTGAAGACAGACAGGACTTTAATTATGTCAAATGTTCATTTGAATGGGCTTATCAGCCGGATGGAACATTAACCTTTCCCGGTAAATGAATCCGGATCTTCCAGATAGGATTTTCAAAATAAACAGCCGGACTGATTTTCATAATATAGCTCTTGAAATATTCAGATATCAGGCTGCTACAAATAAGATCTATAACAGCTTTATAAAAAATCTTGGAATTGATCCTGATACTGTTGTACAGGCAGAGGATATCCCTTTCCTTCCGGTATCATTCTTCAGGACACATAAGGTGATCTCGGGAATTCATACGGGGAACCTCGTCTTTGAAAGCAGTGGTACAAGCGGAAAGATGACCAGCAGGCACTTTGTTGCGGATGGCGGATTATATGAGAAGAGCTTCCTGAGGACCTTCAGACTTTTCTATGGAGATCCTGCCGATTATATGATCGCAGCCTTGTTGCCTTCGTATACCGAAAGAGCTAACTCATCCCTTGTTTATATGGTTGACAGGTTGATAAAGGAAAGTGGTTGTCCTTCCAGCGGATTTTACCGGGAAAACACTAACGAAATGTTGTCATATATATATTCTGCCAGGAGAGAAGAGAAGAAAGTCCTTCTGATCGGTGTGAGTTATGCACTTCTTGATCTGTCAGAAAAAAATTCACCTGATCTTTCAGACGTTATTGTTATGGAAACCGGTGGTATGAAAGGCAGGAGGAAGGAGATGATCAGGGATGAGCTTCATTCCGTGCTTAAAAAGAAATTGAATGTTGACAGGATCCATTCAGAATACGGGATGACAGAGCTTCTGAGTCAGGCTTATTCAAAAGGAGATGGTTTATTCTTTTGTCCCCCGTGGATGAAGATCCTTATCAGGGATCCGCTCGATCCTCTTTCAATACTTCAGGACTATGGGAAAACCGGGGGAATTAACATAATTGATCTCGCAAATATCAATTCCTGTTCATTCATAGCTACGGATGATCTCGGAAAGCTTCATCCGGATAACAGCTTTGAGGTAATGGGCAGATTTGACAGCAGCGATATCAGGGGTTGCAACCTGTTGTTGGAATAATGCTCAGGGCACGGGGCACAGAGCACAGGGCGGATAACAAAGCACGACTGCACGACCGCATGACTGCACGACCGCACGACTTACAATCCTAGTTTGGCTCTGATGGCAGGTGGTATGCCGTTCTTATGGACCATAATGAACAATGTTTTGGCACGGACATAGCTTTCAGACATGTTCAGGTAACCTCCGAAGGGATTGCGGTCCGGGCCCCATGAATTTTTTGTTTTATAATAGACAGTTCCGTTCTGGTCCTTTGCAATTCCTGTAATATGCATCCCATGATCATCGGTCGTGATAAAAGTCTCGTAGCCAGCCTGGCGGATATCCTGAGTGACATTTACTTCCGGGGCCGGATTAAGGGACCATGGCTGAGGTTGCTGTAGACGCTCGGTTCTTGGTCTGCCCTGTCTTGAAGCTCTCTCATTAAAAAGGCTCAGCGGATTTACAGCTATTCCTGATGAAAATAAAAATCCCTCTTCGCTTGTATCCCCGTCCCAGTTTACGGTATATCCGTTTTGCAGTGAATAATTCATTGTTTCCATAAGCTCATCGAGCGGTACATTATAAAAACCTGCCATAGCCCAGTTATCGGGTATCTCAAGGACACCTCTTGTATAAAACGGGAAATGAGTACATGAGGTAAGCTCGATATAATCATCCGGGTTTATTCCGAGGCTAGCTGAAAATGAGGCAGGTGTGAATGTTACACCCTTATATACAAATGATTCCGGGATTTTCCCAAAGTATATATCCAGAGTTGAATTTAATATTTCCCGGTATTGTTTGCTTTCATATTTAAGCTGAAGCGGTACCGAGGCAATTGCTTTGAGAAAAAGCTGAAGCTCCCTGTGATTATGGGTTGCCGAACCATAGTTAAGTCCCGTATAAACCTCATCCGGAACAATTCCCGATTCACTGAAAACTCTCATCCAGTCGTGTGCATTACTGCCCTCTTCAATATTTCCTTTACCCATCCTGAGGTAATTATCCTTCAGCCTGTCTATATAGTTATGTCTGACTATATACATTTCTGAAAGATCAAATTCATCTTTCCCGAGACGGATCAGTTCAGATTCAATGAAGGAGGTTGTTGCAAATGACCAGCATGTACCGGTTGCTGCCTGGTTCTTTACCGGTGTTGCCCTGAGATCAATAGTGGTCGTGAACTTATAACCTTCTTCGGCCGGAAGAGCTGGGTTCTTCCCCTTTTTTTGTGAGAATGAGGGAAGGGCTATTGTAAATAAAATCAGTGCAATGAGGATTTGTTTTTTCATATTAGTGGTTTATTTCAATGTCGGGTAAAAAGCATCTTCTATATGTTCTGTCTGAAATGAGTCGCCTTTTCTGATAACTGTAATAATATCAAACCGGCTTTCCTTATCGATACTATATCTTTTTATGAAATTATCGGCAGCAAAAATAATGGATCTCTGCTTATCGCGATTCACTGCTTCCGAGGGATTTACCAGATAATCTTCTGATCTTGTCTTAACTTCAACAAATACAATATATTCATCTGTTTCGGCGATTATATCAATTTCATGTCTGCCCGCTTTCCAGTTTCGCCGGAGGATTCTGTATCCGTTTTCTGAAAGATAAGATACTGCCAGATCTTCTCCTGTCTGTCCGAGGGCATGGGATTCTGCCATTTCAGATCTCGATAAGTTTATTTTTAATGGCAAAGAGGATTAAGCTTGCAGTGTTCTTCGAATTGGTTTTTCCCAGGAGGTTCGCCCTGTGCTTGTCAACGGTTCTTTTACTTATGAACAGGGTATCGGCTATTTCCTGGTTTGACAGTCCTTCGCAGATCCTGGCAAGTATCTCTTTTTCTCTCCTGCTGAGGTTTGCGGCCTTGCTTTCCTGCTCGCGGTGTTTGATTTTCTGAATTACATGATAAAGTAATTCCTGGGAGAAATAACTTCCGCCTTTCATTACAGTAAGTATAGCCTCTCTCACTTCGGAAATATCAGAATCCTTCAGCAGAAAACCTTTAGCGCCGGCATCGACCATTCTGTAGTAATAATCCTCCTCGCCATACATTGAGAGTGCTATAATATTGATCGACGGGACAATCTTAAGTCCCCTTTTTGTTGCTTCGATACCATCAAGCTCCGGCATATTGATATCCATCAGAGCAATATCGGCACTGACTGACTGAATCAGTTTCAGAAATTCCTCTCCGTTCGATGCTTCTCCTGTCACTTCAAAATCAGGAAATGAATTCAGAAGGATCTTTAATCCGTTCCTGAAAAGCTGATGGTCATCGATGATAATTATTTTTATTCTATCCATTACAATTTTTCACATTATTATATAATAAGTCGCTGAATGCCTTATGCCGGGATCCGCATACCGCATACCGGATGCCGGTCTCCAGGTAATTCAGTTACTCCATAACCTTGATCAGGGCGCTCGTCCCCCTTCCCGGTGTGCTTTCAAGAACAAAGACCCCCTCCACGGTCCTCACACGGGTCTCTATGTTTGACAGCCCCATTCCCTTTGTATCTTCCCTGATGAGTTTTGATGTATCGAATCCCCTGCCATTATCGTAAAACTGCAAGGTAACAAATTTATCAAGTTTGTTTAATTCTATTTCGATCTTTGATGCCCCGGAATGTTGAATGGCATTATTGATCAGTTCACATACGGCCCTGTATAATACAACCTCCTTATCAGTTTCAAGTCTGTGATTCTCCATGTTCGATTTAAATATTATTTCAACTGCCCTGGTCTGGTTGATCTTCGTTGTGAAAGCCCCGATAGCGCTCGACAGGCCGAAATTGGTAAGGATATGAGGACTGAGATTGTTCGATATGTCTTTAATAGTACTGATGGCTTCATTAACAAGGTGATTTGTATTATTAAGTATTACTTTATCAGAGGGGTCATTGATCCGGGGTGCAAGCGACGACAATGACATTTTTACTGTTGAAAGAAGTGGTCCGAGTCCGTCGTGAAGATCTTTTGCAAATCTTTTCCTTTCATTTTCCTCGGTATTTATAATAGCATTAAGCACCCTTTTTTCAGTTCTTGAACGGTCTGTTTCAGCCTTTTTAAGTGAATAGAAGATCTCCCTGATAAGTACAACCCCGATTATTATCATGAATGAGATCAGAACACCCATCCATTCATCAATCATCTGCCAGGAATATGAAGGCGTACCTCTGAGTAATTCCGACAGCTGGATGATCTTGCGTACAGCCATCAGAACAAAAGAAGTTGAAAGCAGGATCCATGACAGCCTGTATTTTGTCATTTTCATGAATCCCATTGCAATAGATGCTGCAATTATCTGTAATACAATGGAAATAATAAGGGCAATTAGTCGTACCATAGTGGATGGGGGGTTATCATGCAAAAATAGGTGGAATTATGATACGGCGCAACGGTACTTTTTTCTACCTTTGCCCCTCCAAAAACCTAAAATGAAACTTATTTATAACCTGGGAATATTTGTTTACTCGGCAGTTGCATATCTGATATCTCCGTTCAATCATAAGGCCCGGTTGATGATCAGAGGCAGAAAGGAAACATTTGGTATAGTCAGGAATAAATTAAATCGGAACGATAATTACATCTGGGTGCATTGTGCATCACTTGGAGAATTTGAGCAGGGCAGGCCGGTGATCGAAAGTATAAGGAAGGAGATGCCTGAAAAAAGAATCATCCTGACTTTCTTTTCCCCGTCAGGATATGAAATAAGGAAAAATTACCCGCTTGCAGATATAGTCTGTTATCTTCCTTCCGATACACCCGGGAATGCTGAAAAGTTTGTAAACCTCATTAAGCCGGAGCTTGTAATTTTTGTCAAATATGAATTCTGGCACAATTACATTACCGCTGTCAGCAAAAGAGGCATACCTCTTCTTCTAATCTCAGCCATTTTCAGGGAAGAACAACCTTTTTTCAGATGGTACGGTAACTTTTTCAGGAAGATACTGAAAAAATTCAGTCATGTTTTTGTCCAGGATGAAAAGTCGGCTGAATTGCTTGGTAAGATTGGTATCGGAAATGTGACTGTAGCCGGGGATACACGTTTTGACAGGGTTCTTGAGATTTCGACAGCAGCAAAATCAATACCCCAGATCGAAAGTTTCAGGGGTAATGAAAGACTGTTTCTTGCAGGCAGCAGCTGGAGACCTGATGAAGAGATAATCTCGCGGTATATTAATGAATCCCCTGACCGGATGAAGTGGGTCTTCGCACCTCACGAGATTGATAAAGAGAATGTTGAAAGGATAATTGAGCTCTTCAAAGCAAAGTGTGTGAGGTTTTCAGAGTATAGTGAGGAGAAGAAGGATGCCAGGGTAATGATAATAGATAATATAGGTATGCTGTCATCGGCATACAGGTATGCTTTTATTGCTGCAATCGGGGGAGGTTTCGGGAAGGGGATACACAATATCCTCGAGCCGGCCTGCTGGGGAATCCCGGTCCTCTTCGGACCCAACCATACAAAATTCCGCGAGGCAGCTGATCTGATCTCCCTCGGGGGAGCAAAGTCATTCAGAAATTTTAATGAATTCAGATCAATTCTTGAAGCCCTGGTTTCGGATGAAAAATTATATGAGGAATCTGCCCGGGCGGCCGGAAAATATGTCAGGGAAAATGCCGGAGCCACGCGTAAAATAATTGGGTGGATAACAGGAGAAGATATTAACATACACTGATGAAAACTTGTTAACAACTACTTATGTTTAATTTGAACGGATCGTTTAAGGAATGTAAATTCAAACGCCCGGATTTTTTAAAGGGCATTTTTTTATAAAACCATGAAATAAGTTTATTATTAATTATTTAAAAAGTAAATTAAACCTAAATCCATATTACATGATCAGACATTCAAAGAATTTTTTTACAACATTGTTCTTCTTCTGCCTTGTATTATTTACATACGGGCAGGGATCAACAACTTCTTCCATGAGCGGGAAGATTATAGACGAACGGAATCAACCCATGGCAGGTGCTACAGTTGTTGCCACTCATGTACCGTCAGGTACGGTTTACGGGGCAACTACAAACAGCCAGGGTTTGTACACACTTGACGGCATGAGGCCCGGCGGGCCTTACAAGGTCGAGATATCATTTGTAGGTTATGCCAGGAGGACCTTTACAGATATTACCCTGTTGCTGGGGGAAAATTCTGTCCTTAATGCTGACCTGTCACAGGAAAGTACGGAATTACGGGAAGTAACAGTAGTAGGTACAAAAACCTCGATGTTCAACACCGAAAAGACCGGGGCCACAACCAATATCAAGAGAGAAGATATGCTTATGGTTCCGACAATGAACCGTACCCTTGGTGATTATACCCGTCTTTCTCCTTATTCAACAGGCACAGGCTCCTATGTGGGACGTAACGCTTACAATACAAATGTTACGGTCGATGGTGCTAATTTCAATAACAATTTCGGGTTATCGGGGACCAATATGCCGGGTGTATCAGGTGAGCCGATTTCTATGGAATCGATCGAGGAGATCCAGGTTGCCGTTTCGCCTTTCGATGTGCGCCAGTCAAATTTTACCGGTGCAGGTGTCAATGCAATAACGAAAAGCGGTACCAACCAGTTCAGAGGATCGGTTTATGGTTATTACCGCGACCAGAGCTTCAATGGGACGAAGATCCGTGATACAAAACTGACTGTGGCCGAATCGGCAAAGAAAGCTTACGGATTCACCCTCGGAGGTCCGATTATAAAAAACAAACTTTTCTTCTTCCTGAGCGGGGAAAAAGAATCTACACTCACACCGGGAAATACACTTCTTGCACTTGATGACGGACGTGATCCTGAAACGGATCTCAATGTGAGCTCAAGGGTTTATGCAGACAGTCTGGTGAGATTCTCCCAGCTGTTAAAGGATAATTTTGGTTATGAAACCGGTCGCTATGAAGACTGGGGCGGTGACGATGAAATGAATAACAAAATGCTTGTTAAGCTTAACTGGAACATAAGCAGAAATCATAAGCTGACCCTCAGATATAACTTTTCGGAAAGTTCTAATGTTTCCCGGCCCAGTAACAGTGGTGATGCCAGACCGTCTATCTCAAACGGCCGTCACAGCCGTACAGGTGGTATGTCATTTGAGAACTCACAGTATTTCAACTCAAATAAGCTGCATTCAGTAACTGCTGAGCTGAACAGCCGTTTTGGCCAGTTATCAAATAAATTCCTCCTTGCATATACGAACTATAAACAACCACGTGCATCAAACAGTACGGACTTCCCATTTATCGATATTATGAGTGGCGATGCAACAAAGGGAGATGTTATGATGTCTGCAGGGTATGAATTGTTCTCATACAAGAACAGAGTTGATAATAATACACTGATCCTGACTGACAATGTCTCATATCAGCTTGATAAACATAATCTTACTTTCGGATTGTCATATGAAAGCCAGTATTTTGCCAACAGTTACCTGAGGCAGGGTTCTGCATATTACAGGTTCAAGAACCTCGCATCATTTGAGAATTTCCTGAATGGTGAAGGTGACGGCCTTCCTTATAATGATAATTATCATCCGATAAATTTCGCCTATACATATCCTATTAACAATTTTACAAATCCTGTTGCAGAACTGTCCTTCGGTCAGTTCTCATCATATCTTCAGGACGAGTTCAGTGTTCTTTCAAACCTGAAAATTATGGGCGGTCTCAGGCTCGATTTACCGATGTATCTCGATGGTGCCCTTGATAATCCCAGCCTCCATGGTAAAACATTCGCCGGAGGTGAGGCTGTAGACCTTTCCACATGGCCCGATGCTAAGATATTATGGTCCCCGAGACTTGGTTTCTCATGGGATGTTCTTGGGAACAAAACCCTTAAAGTCCGTGGTGGAACGGGTATATTTACCGGAAGGATACCTTTCGTCTGGTTTACAAACCAGCCGACGAACAGCGGTATGATACAGTACCAGCTTGTTATCAATTCGAGCGGCGGAGCCACAAGCCGCGGCCAGCTGGCAAGACTGCCCCTGCTTGCTGATGCTTCGCAGCTGCTGAAGGACGGAACACTTTCTGATATCTTCCCACAGTCAAATATTCCGGGAGGAAGGATTGCTGCAATTGATAAAAACTTCAAGCTGCCTCAGGTATGGAGAACCAGTCTCGGATTTGATATTAAACTGCCGCTTGAAATGATGCTTACCCTTGAAGGTGTTTATACAAATGATCTTAATTCAATCACTTTTGAAAATATCAATCTGCAGCCTGCCGCAGGCACATATCTTGTTGGCGACCAGACTATGCCATACTGGTCAAACAATACCAACGCAACAAAATACATCACCCAGCCCTATACAGATGTGGTGATCATGCGTAATACAGATCTGGGACAGGGATATTCACTGTCCGCACAACTTACTCTTCCCCAGATCTATGGGCTGAGCGGTATGATCGGGTATTCAAGAAGCTGGAGCGAGGAAATTGCCGGAAAATCAGGTTCAGATCCATTCTCTGCATGGCAGTACAGGGTAATAACCAGGGAGCTTAATTCCCGGGAACTGGGTCTTTCTATGAACAACACTCCTCACAGGGTAGTCGCAACACTGAGCTATAACATTGAATATGCAAAAGTTCTCGGTTCGTCAATATCATTCTTCTATAACGGATATATCGGAGATGCATTCTCATATATATATAATGGTGATGCAAACAAGGACGGAACATCCAGTCATGAGCTGATGTATATTCCGGAAAATCCCACGGATTATCTGTGGGCCTCTACTGAAGATGAAGCAGCCTATTTCGTATATGCTTCACAGGATCCGTATCTGAAAAAACACAAGGGCGGGTTCGCTCAGAGGTACGGAGCATACGAACCATGGTATGGCCGCCTTGATATGAGATTTATGCAGGAAATTAAGATCAAGACCGGTGAACAGGTTAATAAGCTTCAGTTCTCAGTTGACGTCATTAATTTCATGAATCTTCTTAATTCCAGCTGGGGACTCGATCAGAGCCTTATCACAACTTCTCCGTTAAGTGTTACCGGACGTGATGCAACTACAGGCAGAATGATAGTGTCAATGCGGAAAATAGGAGGTAAATACGTATCAGAATCATTCCAGGATCCCAATTCGGTTGCTGGAACCTGGGGAATACAGCTTGGATTAAAGTATTTGTTCAACTGATACTTTTTTTGATGAAAGAACAAAAGGGTGTCCCCTACGGGATACCCTTTTATTATTACATAGCGAAAGATAATACCGTACGGGGTACCCTTTTTTCACCGGCATTAACCGGCAGATTTATAAATACTTCATTATTGCCGGCAGGAGATTGTTCCCGATAAATATGTGTAAAATACAGTAAACCAGCAAAATAAAACCCGTTAATAACTATCCCTTATAATGTTAATAAACTTAAATTTTTTATCTTGTTTGGGGATTTTCACTTGCCTAATTTAGCACATACCCGCTTTTGAAGTCGAGCGGGTGTTTAATCTCAAATAAATCAAAGGATAACAGAATTTATATCTTGTATATGGGAGAATTATTTGTCCAGGGATCAACTATTGTTTCTGAAAAAGTGGAAGAAGAAAAGAAAATGTCTGAGGCTCAGAAAGAGAATACCGGTTTAGGTAAAGCAGGACCTGAAAAACAGGGGAAAGAAGTATATTCTCACGATAAAGCTGTTGAGGCAAGTATCGTGTACTTCAGGGGTGATGAGCTCGCAGCGCGGGTCTGGGCAAATAAATATGCCTTAAAGGATTCGTTCGGGAATCTGTATGAAAAAACTCCCGATGACATGCACCGGAGGCTTGCCCGGGAGATACACAGGGTTGAAAAGAAATATAAGAACCCATTACCCGAGGAACTTATTTATAATGTACTAAAAGATTTTAAATATATCGTACCCCAGGGCGGACCGATGACCGGTATCGGGAACGATTTCCAGATAGCTTCGCTGTCGAACTGTTTTGTCATCGGTAATGACGGAGCGTCCGATTCATATGGAGGTATCATGAAGATCGACCAGGAGCAGGTACAGCTTATGAAGAGGCGTGGCGGTGTCGGACACGACCTGTCGCATATCCGTCCGAAAGGAACTCCTGTCCTAAACAGTGCCTTGACTTCTACAGGCGTGGTCCCCTTCATGGAACGTTATTCAAATTCAACGCGGGAGGTAGCACAGGACGGAAGGAGAGGAGCACTGATGCTTTCAATATCTATCAAGCATCCCGATTCAGGGAAATTCATCGATGCCAAGATGGAAAGCGGCAAAGTGACAGGTGCAAATGTTTCAGTCAAGGTCACCGATGAATTCATGAAAGCTGTCGAAAACAAATCTGTCTTCCGCCAGCAATATCCGATCAGTTCAGATGATCCGAAATTCGTTAATGATGTGGATGCTCTTCAGCTCTGGAATAAAATAATTCATAATGCATGGAAATCAGCTGAACCCGGAGTATTATTCTGGGATACTATCATAAGGGAAAGCGTCCCTGATTGCTATGCGGATCTTGGATATGCCACTGTTTCGACAAATCCCTGCGGTGAAATCCCGTTATGTCCTTACGACAGCTGCAGGCTTCTGGCGATCAATCTGTTCAGCTATGTAAAGAATCCGTTTACGAAAGAAGCGGAATTTGATTTTGAATTGTACAAGGAGCATGTAGGTCTGGCACAGAGGATGATGGATGATATTATCGATCTCGAGCTTGAGAAGATAGATGTAATCCTTGCCAAGATAAATGCTGATCCCGAACCTGATGAACTTAAAAGAGTTGAGCGCAATTTGTGGAGGAATATAAGGAAGAAATCAGAGGAGGGGCGACGTACCGGAATTGGTATAACAGCAGAGGGCGATATGCTTGCAGCTCTCGGGCTGAGATACGGGTCCAATGAGGCAACTGATTTTTCCGTGGAGGTTCATAAAACCCTGGCTCTTGAAGCTTATAAATCTTCTACCTACCTGGCAAAGGAAAGAGGCCCGTTCGAAATTTATAATTCAGAAAGGGAAAAAAATAATCCGTTCATTCTGAGACTAAAGACTGCTGATCCAGTACTGTATAATAATATGGTGAAGTTCGGAAGGAGGAATATTGCTCTTCTGACAATTGCACCAACCGGGACAACAAGTCTCATGACACAGACCACATCGGGAATTGAACCGATCTTTTCGGTTTTTTATAAGAGAAGAAGAAAAGTAAATCCAAATGACAAGGATGCAAGGATTACATTCAAAGATGAAGTGGGAGATTCCTGGGAAGAGTTTAATGTTTTTCATCATAAGTTCATCGACTGGCTGAAGATCAACGGCTTCGATCCTGATGAGGTCACGGGGATGAATGATACGGAGATTGAAGCAATAATAAGGAAGTCACCGTATTATAAAGCTACAGCAAATGATGTCGACTGGGTAGCAAAGGTGAAGATGCAGGGTGCAATCCAGAAATGGGTCGACCATTCAATAAGTGTTACAATTAATCTTCCTTCCGATGTTAAGGAAGAACTGGTGAGTGAGTTATACCTCACGGCATGGAAATCGGGATGCAAAGGGGCTACCGTGTATCGTGACGGATCGAGGACAGGCGTTCTTGTTAACGGCAAGCCCGAGACAAGGAACGAAAGACCGAAACGTCCGAAAGTACTCGACTGTGATGTTATCAGGTTCAATATTAATGAGGAAAAATGGGTTGCATTTGTAGGGCTGAAGGACAATAAACCATATGAGATCTTCACCGGTATTGCAGATGAAGAGATCTTCCCCATTCCGAAAAGTATAGTCAAAGGACAGATAATCAAAAATAAATCGGAAGAAGGGAAAACCCGTTACGATTTTCAGTACACCGATAAATATGGTTATAAGAAAACCATGGGGGGCTTATCTCACATGTTCAAGCCTGAATTCTGGAATTATGCAAAGCTTATTTCAGGGGTTCTCAGGCATGAAATGCCCATTGCAGATGTTGTAAATCTTGTTCAGTCCCTCAAGCTTGACAGTGAATCGATCAATAACTGGAAGAACGGCGTTGAAAGAGCATTGAAGAAATATATACCTAACGGCACCAGGGCTAAAGGGAAATGTGGTGAATGTCATTCCGAGAACCTGGTTTATGAAGAAGGGTGCCTGATCTGTAAGGATTGCGGTTCCTCAAAATGCGGGTAAGCTATTTCAGAACGCCAAGCTCTTTTCCGACCTTTTCAAATGCTTTTACAGCTTTGTCAAGATGTTCAGTTTCGTGAGCTGCTGACAGTTGTACCCGTATACGTGCCTCTCCTTTCGGGACAACCGGATAGTAGAATCCGATAACATAAATACCTTCTTTCAGTAGCTTTGATGCAAATTCCTGTGATAATTTTGCATCATAAAGCATTACTGCACAGATAGCCGACCTTGTAGGTTTAATATCAAATCCGAGATTTGTCATCCGGCTTATGAAATACTCCGCATTCCTGTGAAGTTTATCCTGCAGCTCGTTGGTCTCAGTCATCATTTCAACCATTTTTATACCTGCTGCTGCAACAAGAGGCGGGATTGAATTTGAGAATAAATATGGTCTGGACCTCTGACGCAGTAATTCGATTATTTCTTTCCTCCCGGTTGTAAAACCTCCAATTGCGCCTCCGAAAGCTTTCCCCAGAGTGCCTGTAATGATATCCACCTGTCCCATAATACCGTGAAGTTCGGTAACCCCTCTTCCCGTTTCTCCTACCACCCCTGCTGAATGGGATTCATCGACCATGACCATCGCATTATAAAGTTCAGCAAGTTCAACAATCTTCCTCAGTGGAGCTACATTTCCGTCCATCGAGAAAACGCCGTCGGTTACAATCAGCCTGAACCTTTGTGCCTGAGCCAGCTTAAGCTGTTTTTCAAGATCAGCCATATCGGCATTGGCATACCTGTATCTCTGTGCTTTACATAGACGAATCCCGTCGATGATCGATGCATGATTAAGCGCATCGGAAATAATTGCATCCTCTTCGGTGAGCAAGGGTTCAAATACCCCTCCGTTAGCATCAAAGCATGCTGCATAGAGGATGGTGTCATCCGTCATGAAAAACCTTGAGATCTTCCTTTCAAGCTCCTTATGCAGATCGGTCGTCCCGCAGATAAACCTTACCGACGACATCCCGTAACCATGACTGTCAAGTGCATGCTTTGCCGCTTCGATCAGCTTCGGATTATTTGAAAGGCCAAGGTAATTATTGGCGCAGAAATTAAGGACTTTCTGACCTGTATCAAGCTCTATCTCCGCACCCTGGGCGGAAACAATGATCCTTTCATTCTTATATAATCCGGCTTCCCTGATTTCAGTAATTATCTTCTCAAGATGTTCCTTATAATTCTTATACATACTATATATTTATTAAGACGCTGAATAATAATTTTTTAACCGCAAAGCACGCTAAGGTATCGCAAAGCACACAAAGGTTTTGATTTATTAAAAAGTTCTTTGCGAACTTTGCGTAAAGACTTTGCGAACTTTGCGGTTAAAGGATTTTGATTTTGTAAAGAACTCAAGTTCAATAATTCAGTCCCAGTTAAGGATCACTTTTCCGCAGTTACCTTCTTCCATAATATCGAAACCCTTCTGGAACTCATCTATATGTAACCTGTGAGTTATAACCGGATCCAGGTTAATTCCACCGATTATCATCTGTTCCATTTTGTACCATGTTTCCCACATTTCCCTGCCGTATATTCCTTTAAGCGTAATAGCTTTAAAGATTATCTCATTCCAGGGTATCTCAAAATTTGAAGGGAGAAGTCCGAGCAGCGAAATGCTGGATCCGTTGTACATATTATCTATCATTTCAATAAATGCCTTTGGTGACCCCGACATTTCAAGTCCGACATCAAATCCTCTCATTCCAAGCTTTCTGACCGCATCGGCTATTTTTTCTCCTTTTGACGGGTTCAAAGTAAGTGTGGCTCCCATTTTTTTTGCGATCTCAAGTCTGAAATCACTCAGGTCGCTGGCAACGATGAACCTGGCTCCGGCATATTTTGCTATTGCTACCGCCATGCTGCCTATCAGTCCGGCTCCCGTTACGAGGACATCTTCTCCCAGGAGAGGGAATGAGAGGGCCGTATGGGTTGCATTTCCAAAGGGATCCATTATTGCTGCCCAGTCGTCGGGGATACGGTGATCCAGCAGAACAATATTGGAAGCAGGTATTTTTACATATTCGGCAAATGACCCGTCAATATGGACTCCGATACCTACTGAGTTTTCACAAACATGTTCCTTGCCTCTGCGACAGTTCCGGCAATGGCCGCATGCAAGATGCCCTTCACCCGTGACCCGGTCTCCCTCCTTCAGATTGGTGACACCGGCTCCCATGTTTTCAACGTACCCCATATATTCATGACCGATTATCATGGGAGTTTTGATAGTTTTCTTCGACCATTCATCCCATTTATAGATATGAAGATCGGTACCGCAGATAGCAGATTTCTTTACTTTTACTATAACATCATTAAGTCCGGGTTCCGGTACCGGCATCTCCTGCATCCATATCCCTCTTTCGGGCAGGGCTTTAACAAGGGCTTTCATTTTTTTCATAATTTCTGAAAATTGACCTTAACTATCTTAACCAGGTATCCAAAGGTAACATAAATTCTACTTTGAAAGATTTGAAAAATCCTCCTGTTTTTCAGCTTTTTTACCCCGACCCTAAAGGGAGAAATCTGAAAAACAGGAAGGTTATATGCTATCATAGGAAAATATATATTAACGATTTTTGATGATTTTTGCATAAACCTGAATGTAAAAGGCTTTAGCTATCTTTGTATGTTTATACAGAATTTATTAGTTATGAATGTGAGAGTACGTTTTGCACCAAGTCCGACAGGCCCTCTTCATATCGGAGGAGTAAGGACGGCACTATATAATTACCTTTTCGCACGGAAAAACAATGGTACTTTCATCCTTAGGATAGAAGATACCGATCAGTCCAGGCTCGTTCCCGGTGCAGAGGATTATATAATAGAATCCCTTAAATGGTGTGGGATAAAAGTGGATGAAGGGATAACCGAGGGAGGTGATTTCGGTCCGTACAGGCAGAGTGACAGAAAGGAAATTTTTGGAAAATATGCCGATATCCTTATCAGCAGAGGAGAAGCTTATTATGCTTTTGATACTCCGGAGGAGCTTGAAAAATTACGTCTGGATTCTGAAAAGCAAGGGAAGACATTCATTTACAATGCGGCAGTCAGGAATATGCTGAAGAACTCGCTATCATTGACTGAGGCTGAGTGGAAAGAAATGAAAGAAAGCGGTCTCCCATATGTTGTACGCTATAAGATGCCTTTAAATGAAGAGATTCATTTTGATGATATTATAAGGGGTCATATTGTCGTGAATTCCGACACTCTCGATGATAAGGTACTTTTTAAATCCGACGGGATGCCTACATATCATCTTGCAAATATTGTTGATGATCATCTGATGAAGATAACCCATGTAATAAGGGGAGAGGAATGGCTGCCGTCTCTTCCTCTGCACGTTATGCTTTACCGGTCATTCGGATGGGAAGCTCCTTTATTTGCACATCTGCCTCTTCTTTTAAAACCCGACGGAAAAGGGAAGCTCAGTAAGCGTGATGGAGATAAGATGGGCTTCCCGGTATTTCCCGTATACTGGCCTTATGGTGAGACAGCTAAAGGTTACCGCGAGGAAGGATACTATCCTGAAGCCTTTGTAAACATGCTGGCCCTTCTTGGCTGGAATCCCGGAACCGAACAGGAGATTTTCAGCATGGAAGAGCTGATTGATTCATTTTCGATAGAAAAAGTCCATAAATCGGGATCAAGGTTTGATCCGGAGAAGGCAAAATGGTTCAATCACCAATATCTTCAGAAGAAGAGCAACCGAGAGATTGCGATGGAATTCAGGGAAATTCTCAGGGCAAAAGGCATTCATCAGGATATTGTTGATCTGGAGAAGCTTGTCGGTATGGTCAAGGAGAGGGTGAATTTCGTTAAGGAGATATGGAATGAAACCGATTTCTTCTTCAGGAGCCCTGAAACATATGACCCGGAAGTGATAAGGAAGAGATGGAGCAACGATACTCCTCAGAAAATGCTTGAACTTGCCGCTGTCCTTGAAGGTATTAATGAATTCACACCTGAGATTACAGAACGGGAAGTAAAGACGTGGATCCAGGAAAAAGGATATAATACCGGAGCTGTTATGAATGCTTTCAGGCTTCTGGTGGTAGGGGCATCACGGGGTCCTCATATGTTCGAAATTATATCCTGGATAGGCAGGCATGAGACTCTTAACCGTATCAGAAAAGGACTCGAAGTTATAGGAAAAATACAAGCATGAATCTCCCGGGTCCTGAAGATTATATTGACATCCATACACACGATGAGGTTGCATCAGTCCCCGGGACCTTTTCGGTCATAAACCTGATGGCTCATGAAGAGGACCGTCCCGGGAATATTTGTTCAGCAGCCTGGACTTTCGGGATTCATCCCTGGTTCCTTACTGAGCTTACCCATGAATTGCAGATGAATGCCGTTTATGAGGCAGCCGGTAATCCCTCGGTAATAGCAATAGGTGAAGCAGGATTTGATAAACTGAGAGGACCATCAGTCGAACTGCAGCGAAAGGCATTTGAGGAACAGGTTACAATTGCAGGAGAATATAATAAACCTGTCATTATTCATTGTGTCAGGGCATGGGAAGAGCTTTTCCGTGCATATAAAAGGCTTAAACCCAGCCTCCCGTGGCTTGTACATGGTTTCAGGGGAAACAAGGATCTTGCCGCCCAGCTTATCGCAAAAAATATGTTCCTCTCATTCTGGTTCGATTTTATTATCAGACCCGAAGCTTCGGAGCTAATCCGTTCTCTTCCGGAAAACAGGATCTTTCTTGAAACTGACGGATCGGGAGTTGATATAAGAAATATTTATTTAAAAGTATCTGCAGATCTTGAAATTACAGTAGATAAGTTAAAAAGGATAATTTTTAAGAATTTTCTGGATTTTTTTAATTTGAAAAATTATTAACCACGGAGTTACACGGAGTTACACAGAGCAAGAACACGGAGTTTATAAACCGTGTAACTCCGTGGTTAAACAAAGAGGTAATATGGTCCATAACTGGCTTGAGAGAACAGAAATGCTTATCGGACGGCAGAGTCTTAACAAGCTTCAAAATTCGAAAGTCCTTGTTGTCGGTCTTGGCGGAGTCGGCTCATATGCAGCCGAAATGATCTGCAGGTCGGGAATAGGCTCATTGACTATTGTTGATGGTGATCAGGTACATCTCTCAAACATTAACAGGCAGCTCCTTGCATTAAATAGCAGCATAGGCAAACCGAAAGCCTTATTGATGGGAGAAAGGCTTAAGGATATTAACCCGGATTTAAAACTGACTGTCATCAATGAAAATATTAAGGATGACAGGATGATTGAAATACTTGATTATGGGTATGATTATGTTGTAGATGCCATTGATACCCTTTCTCCCAAGATATTTCTGATCTGGCATACTATGCAGAGGAAATATCCTTTAGTCAGTTCGATGGGATCGGGAGGTAAAACTGATCCGTTAAAAATCCGGATCACTGATATCTCTGAAACAACAGACTGTCCACTTGCCCGTATCCTGCGGAAAAGACTTCACAGGCTCGGTGTCAGGGAAGGTTTCAGGGCTGTGTGGTCGCCTGAAACAACTGACAAGTCAAAAATAAAGCCTGTAAGCGATGAACAAAACAAAGCATCAATAGTCGGAACAATTTCATATGTCCCGGCTGCATTCGGAATAGCCTGCGCTTCCGTCGTAATCCGCGATCTTGCCGGGGTGAAGAATTAATTCTTCTTTGCAGGGTTTTCTGCTTTTACCTCCTTAGCTGTATAACCAAGCTTTTCAATAGCTTTTTTGATCTGTTCTGAATTATTTTTATCCTTCACGTAAGTTACAGTAACAGTTTTTGACGGAAGATCGCACTTAACATCTTTAATCCCCTTTTCATAAGGAAGATTGGTCATGATCTTATTGACACAATTAGCACAGTCTATAGATGTGGAATACTTTATTGTTTCAGTTTCCTTGCTTTTGTCCTGTGCCGAGATGATTGCAGGAACAGTGGCAATCAGAATTGCCAGTACAAATTTTTTAATTGTTTTCATAATTATTTGATTTAATGTTTATAAGATTGTTATACATCCCTGTTAAAAAATATTCTTATTCCGGCGTAAATTTTTCTGCCATGCACCGGGCCCCAGATCAGTCCTGAATCAAAAAACTCCCCGAACGGATCATCTGAGGCAATAATCGGATGATGCTGCATGAAACCTGTAAGATTCTCGGACCCGGCATAAATGTTCCATTTCCTGAAGTTCCTTGTTATTTGTGCGTTCATGATCACATAAGGATCAAATGTTTCATCCCGCCTGTACTCTTCAGGATTAGAGAGGGTGGAAGGTACTCTTCCGGGACCGTTAAGCTGGAAGGTATAATCGAACTGCCATTTCCGGAGATGGGTAAGCCACGAAGCGGTAAGTAATCCCTTGTACCTGCCTGTCAGCGGTTTTTCCCTGAGTAAACCGTCAATAGTCATTTTTACATCGTTCCAGCGCCATGCAGCGAGAAGATCAAATCCTTCAAAGAGTGTTGACGAAGCCTCAAACTGAATGACATTCGAATACGATTTTCCGTCAAGGTTGTAAAACCGGACTTCATCTGTACTGGCGTCCATGTCAATTATGATCTGATTGATGAAGTTTGTCCTGTATACTTCACCGGATAATCTCAGGGTCTTACCTGCCATGGGGATATTAGCTGAAAGACTGATACCGGTATTCCAGGCTTCTTCGATGTCAGGACCATCTTCTATTATCATTTCCCTGCTGCTGGCCAGAAGGAAGGAGTTCTCCGCCAGTATATTGCCTGACCGGTATCCTTTACCGGCTGAAGCACGCAGGGTCAGAACGGGATTAATAACATATCTCAGGTGAACTCTTGGCGTAACAAGCGTTCCGTAGAGATTATGAAAATCTGTTCTTATGCCTGCGATAAATGTCATTTTTGC
>JAKQPD010000159.1 GCA_029564935.1 Bacteroidota bacterium | reverse complement strand
ATTCCTCTCTCGGCTCTCAAAAAGTTCAATCTTGACATCCTTCTTGACACTGTTTTGTCGGGACTGCCGGAAAGCCCCCCTTACTTTCCCAAAGATCAGCTTACCGACAAATATGAAAGATTCTTTGCTTCTGAAATTATAAGAGAGAAGATCCTTCAGAATTATAAGAAAGAGGTCCCTTATTCTGTCGAGACTGAGATTGAAAGCTTCAGGGAGGAGGACGGGATCCTCAAAATAAGAGCCCTTATTCATGTTGCCAGGGAGAGCCAGAAAGGTATAATAATCGGCCACAGGGGTTCAATGCTGAAAAAGACCGGTACGGAAGCAAGAAAAGATATGGAAGATTTCTTCGGAAAGAAAGTATTCCTTGAGCTTTATGTTAAAGTGACCAAAGACTGGAGAGATAAACCCGTCATTCTGAAAAGGTTCGGATACCGATAAAACACAACAGACAAATATGAGCAGGATAGTTGCCATAGTTGGCCGTCCAAATGTGGGCAAATCGACTCTCTTCAACAGGCTCACCGGATCGAGGGATGCCATTGTTGACGAGATAAGCGGTGTTACCCGTGACCGTAATTATGGGACATGCACATGGAACGGGATTGAATTCTCGGTTATTGATACCGGCGGTTATGTCGAAAATTCAGATGATATTTTTGAAGAAGAGATAAACAAACAGGTACTTCTTGCAATTGAAGAATCGGATCTGATACTCTTTATGGTAGATGTAACAACCGGGATCCACGAACTTGATAAAGCTATTGCGGGTCTGTTGCGAAAGTCGAATAAGAAAGTTATTCCTGTAGTAAATAAAGTCGATAACAGCCAGCGTCTTTTTGAAGCCAATGAATTCTACGGGATCGGTTTTAAGGAATTTTTTCCAGTAAGCTCAATAAACGGAAGCGGTACCGGAGATCTTCTCGATGAAGTTACCGGAAATCTGCCCGAACAGTCAGAGGAGTCTGTTCCCGACCTCCCAAGGGTAGCAATAGTCGGCAGACCTAATGTCGGAAAATCATCTCTTGTCAATTCCCTGCTCGGGGAAGAAAGAAATATTGTAACTCCGCTTCCCGGAACAACACGGGATTCCATTTACACACGGTTCAATAAATTCAGACACGATTTTTATCTGGTTGATACAGCCGGATTAAGGAGAAAAAGCAAAGTAAGCGAGGACATTGAATTCTATTCGGTTATGAGGGCTGTAAAGACAATAGAAAATGCTGATGTCTGCCTGCTGATGATAGATGGGACGAGAGGGCTTGAATCACAGGATCTTAATATAATGTCGCTCATCCTGAATAATAACAAAGGATTGATAGTTCTTGTAAACAAATGGGATCTTGTTGAAAAAGAAACCAATACAACAAAAAAGGTTGAACAGGAAATAAGGGAAAGGACTGCTCCCTTTACCGATTATGAGATAGTCTTTATTTCAGCAATAAATAAGCAGCGGATACATAAGGTTCTTGATCTGATAGAAAATGTCAACAATAACAGAACCAGAAAAATACCTACCGCCACTCTTAATTCGGTAATACTTGAAATAATAAAAAAGAATCCTCCGCCTTCACCAAAGGGAAAGAGCATTAAAATAAAATATATTACCCAGTTGCCAACATATTCACCTTCTTTTGCGTTCTTCTGTAACCTGCCTCAATATATAAAGGAACCGTATAAAAGGTACCTGGAGAACAGGATCCGTGAGAATTTTGAGTTTACAGGTGTGCCGATCAGGATCTTTTTAAGAAAAAAATGACCAAATTTGGTGTGATTTTTGTTCGTTAAAATATAATTATCCGGGAGTTTATGAGTGCAAGAACATATCTGATCCTAATAATTCTGTTACTGATTCCTGCTGTTTCATGCAAGAAAATAGAACAGTTACCACCTGAGCCGAAAATAGAATTCCTGAATTTTGCGGTTTTTGACACGACTGACATTTTAGGGAACCAGTGCAAAGGAGGAAGGTTAAGCTTCCATTTCGAAGATGGCGACGGTAATCTTGGTCTTAGTACGCCCGATGGCACTGAATCTGATACAACAAATCTTTACTTCACCCTTTTCAGAAAGGTCAGGGGGATTATGACAATGGTTCCTGATAATGATATTCTGAGCCCTTCTGATTACAGGATCCCCTATATGGAAAGGACGGGCCAGAATAAGATCTTAAAAGGCACCATAGCTGTTACATTCTTATATCTTTTTTATTCTGTGGAAGATACGGATACGGTCAGATATGACTTTTACCTTAAGGACAGGGCTGATAACCTGAGTAATACTGAATCTACAAGCGAGATATATCTTTCAGTGAATGATATATATAAAAAAGCTGAATGATCAGAATCTGATCCCCATCATCAGAATATCATCCACCTGATCAGTATCTCCTTTCCAATCCTCGAAAAACTTGTTTATCCTGTTTTTCTGTTCATCCATTGAAAAAGTCTTTATCTCTTCAAGAAGTGTTTTGAGCCGGGCAACCTTCATTTTCTTCCCGTCACCACTTCCAAACTGATCAGGCAGCCCATCCGTGAACAGATACAGTGAATCTCCTTCCTTCATGAAGTATTCCTGATCGTCAAAGAATTTTTCGTTTGTTGTTTCTCCGCCTATTGATGATCTGTTACCCTTAACATACAGAGATTCTCCCTCCAGAACGATAATTACAGGGCGCATGGCAGAAGCAAACCTTATATGCCTTGTTTTGATACCGATCTCACATACAACCATATCCATACCATCGTTTGACACTCCCAGTTCAATGTTCTGGTTGAGGGTTGAAAAGAGTTGCTTGTCGAGGGTTTTAAGTATTTCCGAAGGTCTTGTTATATGTTGTCTTGAAATAATATCCTGAAGAAGGGTTGATCCTATCATTGACATGAATGCTCCGGGAACACCATGCCCGGTAGAATCGGCGCAGACAAGCATGAACTTATCATCACCGGCCCTGTCGAACCAGTAGAAATCCCCGCTAACTATATCCCTGGGTTTGAAAAGGATGAATGCATCGCTGAATGTTTCCCTCAGTTTGTTTATATCGGGAAGTATGCTGGTCTGTATACGCTTTGCATAACTTATACTGTCGGTTATCTCAATGTTTTTTATCTCTATCTCACCCTTCTGTTTGACTACTTCCCTGGTCCGGGCTTCAAGTTCTGTCTTGAGATATAATTCAATTTTCTTTTGCGCTTTCTCCCTTTGCCGGATTATAAGTATCACAATACCTGTAACAGCTGAGGCTACCAGAAGGAAAAACCACCAGGTCCTCCAGAAAGGTGTCCTTATTACAAGGTCAAACGATACGGGTTCTCCGGAAAAACCTTCCGCATTAATTGAATTCATAATGAACCTGTATTTCCCGTCACGCGGAGAGATCAAAACTTCCCTGTCAGTATTCCAGTCAGTCCAGTCATCATCCCAGTTCTCCAGCATCGTCTGATAATAAACTCTTTCCGGATCCCTCAGACTGATACCGACATAATTAATTACAATTTTGTATTTCTTATTGTATGGCAAAGTAAATGAGTTCCTGAAGGGATAAACCACATCATTTATGGAGACAGAATTAATATTGCTGACCGGAGGCTGATGGGTTTTCTGTTCCTTGCCGGTATCATATACTATCAGTCCCTGTGACGTTCCGATTAGTATCCTGCCTCCTGGTGCTTCAAAAATTGCAGCAGGATTACAGATACCTCCCTTTGCAAAATCGGTTCCATATGTCTTCATGACACCTGTTGACCTGTCATACCGCGATATTCCCCTGTCGTGGCCAATCCATATCCTGTCGAGAGAATCTGCCAGAATACTGTAGCAGTAATCAGTCATCAGCATATCAGCCCTTGTATATGAGGTAAGAGAATCACCGCTGAATTCGAATATGCCATTACCGGTTGTTGCCACCCAGATGTTGCCGTCGCGGCTCTGGCAGCAGGAAGAAATTACATTCATTGTAGGCCCCCTCATTATTGCATTCCCTGAGCTGACCCCCTTTAATGGATCAATTATGTAAATACGATCCGTCTGGGTTGCAACAGAAGCGGTACCATCCGACAACAAACAAATCTGATCAATTCTGTTATGAGGCAGACCGTTATTTGTATTATACCTTCCCCTCAGAGTCCCTGTCTTACTGTCAAGAATTATAACACCGTTAAGTGTTCCCAGCCAGATAAATTCATTGCTGACATGAATATTCAGTATATAATCCTCGCTTGAATTGTCTGTCCTGTAAAACTGCCTCACAGGTCCTGAAAATCCTTTCAAAAACAATCCTCCGCCACCAGTCCCGATCCACAAACTTCCGTTTTTATCTGCATAATATGCAGTGATCTCATTATTTCCCGTACTCCTTCTCAGATCAGTAAATGATCGGGTACTGTTGTTCTCAATGTCAAAAATATAATATCCTGTAGGGGTCCCGAGAATATAGTCCTTATTCAGCTTATTAACATATATAATGTTGTTCGCTTCAGGTATATTCCCCGGAGAATAAAAGGCAAGAGCCATTGATGGCAGCATCGATAGTCCTTCTCCAAAATAACCTATCCAGTAGTTACCTTCAACATCCCTGAAGACAGTACGGATATTATTTGCCGGCAGACCGGTTTTTGAATCAATAAATCCCCAGTTAATGACTTCAGTTCCGGAAGGGGAAGTTTTCAGACGAAGGATACCCGATCCGTTCGTTGAGACCCAGCTGTAATTATCGCTGTCCTGAAATATCGACTGAACATCAAGATATGCAAGTTCTTCAGAACCGGAAAGCCGTTTCAGCTCCTTGCTGTTTCCGGAAAGATTAAGCAGGAAAAGTCCGCTTCCGTTTGTCCCCGCAAGGAAATAATCACTGTTCTGAAGCTTTTGTATCGCTGTAACATTCGAATAATTGAAACCCTGTATTGTATCATGTACAATAAGTGAATCATCCTGTATCCTCATTATTTGTATGTTCTCCTGGGTTCCTAAAAGGATATCACCAGAACCTGTAAAGGATGCGGAAAACAACATTTTATCCTGATCAACGCTGAAGCTCCGGGGATCGTTATTCCCGGACGGATTTATCCTGAACACGGCATCTGCCTGGGGCACTATCCATATCGCTCCGTCGGGAGCCTCCACAACAGAGCTTATGCTTTTATTATTGTTGATTTCCAGTGGCTTTAGTTCATTTTCTTCGGTAAAGAAAAGTGTTCCGTCACTGCAGCCAAACCATAATTTCCCTGTCCTGTCCTTCAGACATGCAGTAGGATATCTTCCGCCTGCAGAATCCGGAAATTCCACATTATGAAAGTCAAATCCGTCGAATTTCGATATCCCTTTCCTTGTACCCACCCATAAATAGCCCTTATTATCCTGGTTAACAGTATAAATAAATCCGTCAGGGATTTTACTTTCTTTACCGTAATTCCGGAACTGATAAGTCTGACTTTTAACAGGAAGTGATAAAATGAACAGGCACAGAATTGTGTCATTTAGCGCTTTCAGGTATGTTTTGAATATCATATCAGCCTTCGTTTATTATTTAGGCTTTGTGGTTTTTTTGATTGTTATTTTTGGATTATAAACCGGCACACCTCCGATTGGAGAGCTGAAGAACGGGAGTGCATCTCCTCTCTGACTTTCGAGAGTCACAACTACATTATTATTTTTTACAAGCTCGCCCTGGGCTTTATGGAACTGAAAATCGAGAGATGATCCTATTTCAGCCGGTTCAATGGGTATCCTGTCCTCCATCCAGTTATTTTCGGCTGATATCGATACCCCTATACCCTGCTTATACCTTGATACAACGAGAATATGCCCGTCGCGGTCCCAGTCAAAATTTCTCTGCCGGATATATACAACACCAGTATCGACATAAGGATATATATGAGCAACACTTTTGAAGTCGTTCCACATACGGAAAGTATATTCATAAGTGAATGCGTTACCTCCTTCAACCGGAATATTGTTTTCCGGATCGCGGCTCATAAAGAACCTGTAAAGATTTCCGTCATCGCCGCTGACGCCCTCAACAACAACCTTGAAGATATAGGCATTCCACTTCGGACTGAAATCGCCGGCTGTCGGATTGAAGGGACCGAATGTAAAATACTTGTTGTCAAATCTTGGTTCACTTCCAAAAACCCTTGATGCAAGCATTGTACCACCCTTGTAGTTCTTCACGTTATTTAATCCCCTCGATTCATTGTTCTTATCCGGATCTACTCCCTTCCCACCATAAACCTCAAAGGAAGTCCTTGAATTGAATTCGCCCTGTATTTCATCATGCTCCCCTCCTACATCAGGATCAAATATTCTTATGAAAAACTGGCCGGTATATTCCTTTGGTACTGTAAAGAAGAATACCTGGTAAAAATCATCATCCCCCCAGGAGGTCTCACCCAGTCTGCCGAAGGTGACAAGGAAAGGGATATTTTCCTCCCTGCCCGGCACAGCCTGCCCCGAGAGATCTATACCTTCACCGGCTCCTAATAATAATCCTGAAAAAAATAATATGTATTTTATCCTGTTCAACATAACCGACCTTCATTAATAATACTTTTCTTCATCATGGTGCTGGTAAGATCTCGATATTCCTGCAGACGCATGCTTCCTTTATTATACCCCCCGGTTCGGGTTCTGACGTTATAATAAGCTGCACGTTATACGTACCGGGTTTCATGAATGTTTTACTTACTTCTTTTCCGGTAGCCACAGTCTCATCCCCGAAATTCCAGTAATACCTTGCAATCTTCCATCCGGGCAGGTTGGTTTTTTCTGCACTGAACCTTATCCCGCTGCCTGCAATAACTCTGTCATCAACAGTAATATAGGGTTGTTCGACATCGGTAATCTCGAGATTATATGTCTTTTCGTTGTACATTACTTCTCCGGTTATCAGGTTAACAACGTCAAGCTGAATAAGGTAATTTCCTGGTCCGGGATAACAATAAATAACCGAGGGACCAATTCCCTTATTCCCGTCGCCATATTTCCATTCATAACGGAAAGGCATAGTATCGAACTTTACTGCATTCTCCTCTATCAGTTCATAACAGTAATTATTTTCAACAAGTGTATCACAGACGCTCTTCCGGATGATCGTTGAAGCAAAGCGGTAAATATCATCATTTGTTCTGCGGTTCGAAGAAAAGAATCCTTCCCGGAGGTCATCATCTGCCACAAATGCAAAATCATCAGATGGTGAGTTTATCGGTTCCGGAAGTTTGACAGGATCATCCCATTTCCCCTGTATGAATGATGTATAATAAACATCCAGTTTGCCGGTTCCTCCTGCCCGGTCGGAAGAGAAGTAAAGCCTCCCCGAGGGATGAATAAAAGGAAAATTCTCGGTGGCCGGACTGTTAACAGCAGTACCCGGATTTACTGGTTTACTCCACTGCCCGCCGACCTTTTCACAGAAGTAAATATCTGATCCTCCCTGTCCGCCGGGCATGTCGGAAGCAAAATAAAGATACTTTCCATCTGCACTTACGGATGGCTGAGCAATATTATAGTCATTACTGTTGTAGGGGAAAGGGACAAGGGAAACCAGTTCATTGCCCGACAGTTCAGCAGTAAATATTCCACTATGGTTCTTAAATTTCCGTTTTTTTGTGACAGCTCCTGTTTCAACCTCACTTGTAAAGAACACCGTTTTACCGTCACCTGCAAAACTCAGAGGGCCATTATTAAAAAGTTCACTTCTTTCACTCCTGAGCATAACGGGTCTGGCGTATTCTGATGTATCTTTTCTCTGAGCCATATAAATATTATATATACGGTTCCCTTCAAAAGATTTTCTGTCCCTCAGTGAACTGAACCTTCTGTCGGAGCAGAATACGATGCCATCCTTTATAATCACCGGAGATATTTCGCTGAAAACAGGATCGCTGAACGACATTTTTGTGACGCTGAAAACTGGTGGCTGCTGTGCCTGGCTTGTATCGAAACCTGTGATCAGAACTACAACGCATGCAATATGTAATATTCTCCTTAACATACCTAGAAATACTTCGGGTTGGCAGCACTTACTCTCGACCCGAATTCATACCGTAAAATAAACTCGCTGGAACCTTTAGAGTAAGAATTCATCCTTCCGACAGGATAGTCGTAAGACACTCCAAGCATAAGCTGCTGATTGATCTGCACCTGTATATGCCCCACTACCACCTGTTCAGAGGTCCTCCATGATGCCCCTGCCCATATCAGGTCGGCAAAAATAAAATTTGCGTTTATATCAAACTGGTTAATATGATTTACTTTATTCATTGAATAATCAATCAGTACTGATGGTTTGAATTTAAATTCAGATGAAAAATTTATAAGGGCTCCGGCCGATATTATAAAATTATATTCGCTGAAGGAATGATATGCCTGGACATTCCCGTTTCCGGTATTCCTGTAAAAGAGAAAGGATGGTACTGAAAATCCGGCAAATAGCTTATCGCTGAAATAATATACACCCGCTCCTGCATTGGGAAATACATATGATTTGTCATTATCGGGGAAAACCGGATCAGGCCGTGTTATTCCGGGGATACCTGTGTAATCTGAATTTGACAGATCTGCCCCCGCCTGTAGTCCGAGTGATATCTTTCCCCTTGCCATTCTTATATGATAGGCATAAACTGCATATATGCTTTGTGACCTTGTCACGCCGTACTGCATGAACCCGGCCTTAAGACCCAGGGCCACCTTATCGTTCTTCATTGGTGAATGCAGTGAGAATGACTCGGTTCTGGGAGCATCAGGAATTCCCATCCATTGCATCCTGTATGATAAAACAGTACTGAGAGCATCGCGTGAACCGGCATAAGCCGGATTGATCATAAGTCCGTTATGAAGATACTGGCTATAGACAGGATATCCGATACTTATCCTTGCTGAATCAGGATCAGATTGCCCGGAGGAGAATTTCGGTAACAAACAAATGAAGATCAGCAATATGGTTCTTACTCTGCTCATCTTAATCCTGCCGGTTTAACCAGATTACATTGTTCATTTTCTTCTCAGAATTATAAATCCGCTCTTCGGGACAACAAGTCCGGTCTTTGATGAAGTGACTTTCAGAAGATAATAATATGTTCCTTCAGGCAGTTCAACACCCGAAGAATTCCTGCCATCCCAGTTCTTCCAGCTGTTTCCGTTACCGTTTGAAGTTGAAAAGACCTGAGTGCCTGTACCGTTAACAATTTTAAGTTCAACGACCTGGTTGGTCAGGTCAAGTCCGTTAATGATCAGTGAATCATTAATATTATCGCTATTTGGAGAAATCCCTCCGGGGATCACAAGTGATAATACATTTATATTCACAATGTCATCCAGAATGCATTTCCCGTTCGTTATTGTCCACTTATAAGTATTCAATCCGAGGCCGATGTTCCTGACAAATGTTTCATTTGAATTCTTATTATCGAAGTCCCCGGCTCCTGATACCATGCTCCACTCTCCCGTTTCATGCTGGAGTGGCAATGAACCTTTTAATCCCGTTATATAATCGAATGACATGATTGAAGTGTCGCGACCTGCATCAATTGCTTCGACCCGGTTAAAGAAAGTAATTGTGACCGAGTCTTTATCGGAGCACAACCAGTTTTTCTCCTCCCAGTAAAACTTATATGTAACAGCGGCTGAATTAAATGATGAATCAATTTTAACTTTTGTATTGTAAGCTGCAGGTACAGATTCCAGAACCTGAGGTGGAAATGACCACAGACCCGTACCATCACTTGGAATTGCAGCCAGTGTGACCTGAGGGCCGCATACTTCCGCATCGGGACCGGCATTTGCATCAGGTACCCTGTAGACGGTAGCTTTACGTGTACCTGTAAGGGATGTTGCGGAACAGCCGTTCCGGTCCTCGACTGATGCAAGAGAATAATTGATTACAGTTGAAGGACCTGTTGCGGAAGGTGTCAGTTTTAAAATGGGGTCAGCCGAAGTAACACCAGTGACGGGGACCTTGACCGTATTTTCGTTAAATGTCACAATCCAGCCGGGAGCGCCTGTCAGATGTACCTTCATACTTAATGAAGAACCGCTGCACATTGTTGTGTCAGCAACCGATACTATGGTGCCTGTCGGCAACGGATTGATATCTATTATCTTAATTTCTGATGTGTCAATACAGCAGTCATTAGGTCCCGATTTGATGATTCTCCTGTACCATGTCTTCTTTGTCAGTCCTGCTGAAGGAGTGTAATTCTGCACGTTGCTACCGGAGATATCTGCCCAGGTTGCACCTGAAATACTGTCCTGCCATAACCAGATCTGAGAAGACCCGGTACCTCCGGAAAGAGGGGTCCCGGTAATCTGCCCGGGAACAGAATTATAGCAAACAGCCGGTTTATCAGGGGTGATAACATTATTTGAAATAGATGGTAAAACATTAATTCTGATTGAATTGCTTTCTGATGAACACAAACCGGAAGTAACCCGCCTCCGGTAATACAGAGAGGCGACAGCAGCAGCCGGCTGGTAGTCAGCCAGCGTACCGGTAACAGTTACCGGCGTGTAATTTACATTGTCAGCCGAGGAGAACCATTGATAAGCATAATCTCCGGGAATATTAGTCCCCCCCACAGGTTTAACAGTCTCAATTATCTTATTCGGGACCGACCCGCTGCAAAGGGTCGTATCGGGTGCAGGTCCGGATATAAGACCGATTGTATTATTACTTACCGGAGCGTGAACATTAATTACAACCAGCTTGCTTGTATCGCTGCACTTTGAAGAATTCACAATACGTCTGTACCATACCGAATCAGAGAGTGCAGGAGGAGCATAAGGAGATAATGAGGATGATCGGGTAGTCCATGTTGCAGTCTGGGAACTATCCTGCCAAATATAAGTGTAAACTCCCGATCCTTTTAAGGGTTCGCTGCCGGTAATGACTGCCGGAACAGTTCCCGCACAAATAGTATTATCTGATGATATGTTATTGTTCTCTATCTTAAAATACCTCGTAAGCTGTATAGGAGAGGATGTGTTTTTACAGACATTGTATGGTCCTGAGAAAATGACCCTTCTGAAATATCTCTTCTCATCAAGTGAGAACTTCGAAGTATCAGGTAAATGTGTCGCAGTATTGTTTACTCCCGAAGCCGGCTGCCAGGTACCTGTGGTTTCAGTACTGTCCTGCCACTGGTACAGATAAGCTCCCGTTCCGCCTGCTGCAGACGTTGCTCCCAGAGTATTGAAAAGCATTCCCTCACATATAACTGAATCGGGCCGGGCAGTTATATTCCCTGTAATAGACGGTAAAACTGTTACTGTCACCGTCGGTCCGGTATCAACACAACGGCCTGATGTTACTACACGCCTGAAATATGTTGTTGCAGCCAGTGCAGGAGGATCAAACGAATCCTGAACTGATACTGATCCCGTTGCATTGGGAGAAGTTGTCCAGCTGGTATTGTCATAATTCTGTTTCCACTGGTACTGATAAATTCCGTTACCGTTTGATGGTCCTGAATTCAGTGGTTCAAGAAGAAAAGGATTCTGATTGTAGCATATTGTAGTATCCTTTCCTACAAGATTGCCTGTGATCGCCGGTTGTACAATTATCTTTACCCACTTGCTTGTATCTGTCAGGCTGGTGCCCAGGTCCTTGATTATTCTTCTTACCCAGAATGTATCGGTTTCCATTGCCGAGGGTGTATAATCCTTTGTAACTGCAGTGCCTATAACAACCGGAAGACTTGAAAGATTATAACTCTTCTGCCAGATGTACTGATATGAACCGGATCCTCCCACAGGGGATGTTCCTGTTACAGGTTTGGGAATGTCATTTGAACAGATTGAATCGATCTGGGTTCCTGTTACTGACGATCTGATAGAATTAAACAGGAATCCGTTAAGCAATGGTACAAAGTCAGTCTGGGAAACACCGTTCATTCCGGTTGTGGCACTACCTGTACCTATCTGCCTTGTTCCGATTGCACCGCCGGTGACTGATCTGATCACATTTGCAGGTGGTATGATACTGTTTGTGACTACCAGTCCTCCTCCGCCACCTCCACCATTGCCCGAATTCTGAAGATTGTTACCTCCCTGTCCGCCCCTGGCTGCAATTGTAAGTGCTGATTCTGCAGGAACAGGAGAATAATTCTGAAGGTACAATGCTATACTTCCTCCCCCTCCTCCTCCTCCGGAACCGGCTTCACCTGTCGCTGTACCCGGATGCATTCCATCAGCAAGGATGCTGTAATTATTACCTTTGAGAGTGTCGCAGAGAAGTATCACTATTCCTCCGCCATTGCCTCCGGGTGACGGGGTTCCACCTGCGAGATAAGTCGATGATCCGCCACCGCCGCCAGGAAACAAACCGCCATTAAGTCCGGTGCTTACTACATCCTTGCCACCTTCCCCGCCGGTATTGGGTGGCAAACATGCTGATGATTCCCACCCGCCAAGTCCTCCGGCTCCATAATTTGATCCGCCACCTCCTCCTGAGAATCTTCCGTTACCACCTCCACCACCCGTGAAGTTGGCGCCTTTTCCTTTGGCAAACAAGGGGTAAACCGAAAGATAGGGAGGTAATCCCTTACTAACTCTTACCGTAAGCCCTTCTCCCTTGAATCCTGAACTGTCAGATAAGGCTGAATAAGTAAATTTATCAAGCTTGGCAGCATTGGTACTTATGCAGATGCCTTTCCCCAGAGTCACAGCACCTCCTTTAAAACCCCTGCCCGATACATCTATATTTGCATTCAGCGAAAGGGTTCTTCCAGTTATCAGTACCAGCACACCACCGGTCTTTGTTACACTGTCCCAAGGCTGACACGTAAGCACAGAATTCACAACAGCTGAGTTATATGACGGAACTCTTATTATCTGAAGTCCGCTCTCAATATCAAAATCAGAGTTATCAATTTCATTCCTGAATACAATTTTATTCAGGGCATCGTCAACCGAAAGAATTGTAAGAAATTCATGTCTGCCTGGCCGGCCATAAGATGTATAAGCTGTTCCGTAAGTCAGATCTTCGTAACCATAGATCCTTGCTCCTTTCATCTGCATCAGCAGTACAGTATCACCCTGACTGAACTGATCAAACTGAGCCTCATCGGATACTATTACAAAATCAGTACCCAATGAGGTTACCCTGCCATACTTATTTATTATACCGCCGATTTTCGTTTGCGAAAATAAAGACCCGGCAAATGCAGAAATAAGTAAAATACTAATTATTAGATATTTAATATCCTTTGACAACTTTCCCGTCATCAAGTCCTTTTATCAACCGCTAATATAATCAAATAATCCGATTATTCAAGGTTGGTCTGAAAAAGGTTCTCCCGGGTTTTCAACAGTATATATCAAAGGGAATTCCACAAAGAAGGAAGTACCCCTGTCAGGCTCGGATTCGAACCATACCCTGCCACCGGCGCCTTCCACATATTTTCTGACAATAGATAAGCCAAGCCCGGTTCCGGAGGATTTTGTAGTAAAATTAGGAGTGAACATTCTCTTTTTAAGGGCTTCCGGGATACCTGTCCCGTTATCTGAAACCGACACAGTAACATGGTCCCTGTCTACCCTCAGGCCAACCCGGATCAGTCCCTTTCTTTCGGGAGGAATAGCCTGAATGCTGTTTTTAAGCAGATTGGAAAAGATCCCGTTCAGGTGTTCCTTGTCAGCATAAATAAAAACATTCCTTTCAGCCGGCCAGCTGACCTCAAAGGTTATATTATCCGCATTCCTGAAAAGTTCAAGTGTGGTCTTTATCTGCTCAAGAAGATCGACTTCGAGTGGATTTGTTCCCGGCATTTTAGCAAATGATGAGAACGCGGAAGCTATATTAGAGAGATTGTCAATATATTCTATCTGATTTTTAGCAAAACTTTCGATCTTTTCGCCGAAACCGGATATATTATCTTTCCACGATTTGAGCAACTGCTGAACATTCAGCTTCATTGGAGTAAGCGGATTTTTGATCTCATGGGCAATCTGCTTGGCCATCTCCCTCCATGCATATTCCCTTTCAGAATTGGCAAGCTTCTGTGCACTTTCCTCCAGTTCATCTACCATTATATTATATTGATTCACCAACTCCCCGATCTCATCACTGCTCTTATATGTCAGATGTTCGCTCTTCTTCCCGAGTTTTACTGATGCCATGCCCTCACTAAGCATAGACAAAGGAGAGGTTAACCTTCCGCTGATGAAAACCCCGAATGCCATGGTTATAACAATTATCAGCAGCGTGAAGTTTATTATTGCCACGATCAGATTTGATATCTCCCTGGTCAGAAGGCTCTGCATTCTGAAATACGGAAGGTTCAGATATGCAAGGACATGTCGCTCTGTATTGTAAAAAGGCACATAGGCTGAGATATATTTCATGTTCCCCACACTTTCTGTCTGGATATACTGGCTTTTTGTAAGATCGGCAACATTCATGAAAGCCATCATATCCATCCTGTGGCTTGCCAGATCGCGGAAGAACAATTCAGGGCGTGAGGTAGCCATCAGAAATCCGTTGATATCATACAAATTAATATCGGTATTGAATATATTTGACAGATTAATCAGAAGCTCATTCAGAGATGCATAATTGCTGTTCCTCCAGTTCGGGGTGAGATGTCTTTCGTTCGAAATTTCACTTTCCAATTCTATATAGATCGAACTCAGCTTTTCCTTTATATTCTGATAATGGTTAGATTGAAATTCCCTGACTGTCAGTGAAGAAACCACACTTCCAACAAGAATGAACGAAAAAAGGAGGATAGCAGCAAACGACAGCTGCAGCTTCTGCCTGAAATTAAGGTCAAGTATCCCTTTAAGTGAAGGTTGAAAAAATAATATAAGAAGAAGGTTTATGAACAGGAATGTAAAGGCAAAAAGATAAGCGAAGGATATTATAAGATTGCCTGCATTCAATACCGGACGGCTGATTATTACTGTTGCATTGCCGTTCCTGTAAAGTATATGCCTGAATTTTTCATCAACAAATATCCTGTAATCTGTATTTTCATCAACATACTCGTCATCAGCCTTGTTATATGGGAATTCACCGTAATTGAGAACAACGGACCCGTTAATATATTTTGCGAAAGAATAATATTTCATATCGGCATATCCGTGGAATCTTTTATCGAGCAATAATTCCGAATAACCCGGCTGAAATACGTTAATATCACCATACAGTTCTATAAAAAGTCCGTTAGTGTTATTATGGGAGGTATTAAAAAAGAGCCTGCCTATATAATAAGGTCTTGCTCCCTGGTTGTCAATAAAATAGAAATCGGTTCCTGTAAGCAGCTGACCGTACTTATCAATTCTCTCTCCAAAGAAAGTATAGCAGTCCCTGAAATCATCGTCTCCAGGTCCTACTTTAAGTAACTGCCCCTGCCGGCACAGATAGAAATTTATATTGAAGTTACCCCAGTAACCGGTGAAGTATGTTGTATTGAGATATGCTGATATCTCATTGAAGTCGGAGCGTTCGAACAGTTCAACATCCATCATTGATGCCAGAAGGGTATCTGATCTGAGAACGGGCCACATATCAAGAAGAAGATGTTCTGCTTCAGGATCATTCTCGGTTGAAAACGACAAAGCCTGTATTTTAAGGTTCTCATTAGTCTTTTTTTCAGAATATACTGTAATCATGACCAATGCATATATACCCAGTATCAGGGACGCCAGAACCGAAAGGCTCAGTTTCCCCGGTTTCCTGGCAACTGAGAACCATCCAATGAAGATCATGCCTGCCCAGAGGAATATCAGAGCCGCCATTGTGAGTGGTTCACGGTAAAGTATAGCAGCAATAAGTCCGAGCGATACAATTACCGGGATTATGATCCTTCGAATAGTTACCCGGCCGGCGATCCGGAATGCTTTAGCTACAAACAATGCAGGCAGAAGCAGGAAAAAGATTACGGAAGTATAACCTGCGGCACTGTATAAGCTCAGATCCAGCACCTTGTAGGTTTCAAAATTTATGTTGGAATTGGAAACAAGCTTCCCGAAGATTATATGGAACATACAGATAATGAACGCCCCTGCAATGAACAATGAAGTAAAGATTATTGATGAGGTAAATTCTTCTCCGGAATTTGTATCACTTAACGGGAAATACACATAAAATATATATGCAAAAACACCGGCAAGAATGCTTAGTATCATAAAATGCCCCAGGGAAGGGATGAAACTGTTCAGTGAGAAAACATAAGGCGAAAAGAGTTCAGTGCCGGATATGACAGAAGGCTGCCTGACCAGAAGAATAAACATATATATCAAAGAAAAGATCAGGAATCCTGTTAAAATGCCGGCAGAATTTTTTCCTGATGCAGCCAGCATTTTTACACCTTCTGTTACAAGAAGGATTATAACCAGGAAAAAGGCTGCCCATAAAATGAGCGGAATTAATATATAATGGTTATTACTTTCGGATACAGGGAAAACCAGTGAAAAAAGGAAGTCCCCTTTGCTGTTATATACATTATTACCATCATCCGATAACCTGGTACTGAACTGAACATCGGGAGACAGCCCGTAATCTTTTCCGAAACCATTCCTGACAATATCATTTTCAAAACCATAATCTGTTCTTAATCTGAGTAATCCGATTATTCTTTCATTTCCCGAGACAATTGTCTGAGGTATGAACCAACCGTTCTGAAGGAAGATAAGCGGACGGGCAAATAAAGAATCGTCCTGCAGGAGTACGGGTACATCAAACTTATTATCTGACCAGTGAATAAGCTTTCTGTCGATATACTGAAGTATAGTGATATCATTTTCGGATGCTGTTGTAAATATTTTATTTTCACCAGCTGATCCGTGAGGTTCTCCCCTGCTCATAATGAGCTTCAGGTCATTAAGACAGGAAGCCATAATCCTTTCCTTCTCGTGAAGGATCCTGGTGAACCTGCGTGTCCTGAAACCTGTTTCAACAGCGCTCCGGTAAACCGACTGGGTCACTAAGGCAGCCAATCCCAGGGCAACAGCAATTATAAATATTATTAACCTTCTCCTTTTTTCTTTCATAACTTAATATGCCCTTTATTCATGGTGATAGGGTGATCCCTTTATTATGGATAATGCCCTGTAAAGCTGTTCAATAAAAATCAGCCGTACCAGCTGGTGCGGAAATGTCATTTTTGACAGAGAGAGCTTCATATCGGCTTTCTGATATAATTCATCCGGAAATCCCCATGCCCCGCCGACAATAAACACTAATCTTTTCCCTGGTTGTATGAAGCGGTTCGCAAGCCATGACGCAAATTCAACAGTCCGGAATTCTTTCCCCTTTTCATCGAGAAGAACAGTATAGTCTCCTTCCTTTAATGATTCGAGGATCTTCTTCCCTTCTTTCTCCTTAAGCTCCTGCTCCGGCATATTACGGGCATTTTTTACATCCGGCAAAGTAATGATCTCAAAAGCCGTACTTCTATTTATCCGGGCGGAATAAAGATCAATTCCTTCGTTTATATAACCCTCGCTGGTCTTTCCGGTTTGTAACATTACTATTCTCATAAATATTGGCCCGACTTTTGCATGAAGATAGCTGCGATGCTAACCTGCAAAAATATAATTAAAAACGTCCTCAGACAATTATAATTATATTGATAAAGCAGAACCGGTTATATTACATGAAAATAGTTAAATTTGTGGAGAAATGAATTTGGAAGTCAGCAAAACAGAATCAAATGGATCTTAAAAACCTTGCTTTAATACTTCTACTGGCTTTGTTATGCTATAATATCCAGGGACAGGATCAGCAAAGGATTCCGCAGGGTATTTCAGTAGCAATAAAAGCCGGAAATGCAGCTGAGATGGCTAAATACATGAATTCAACTGTAGAACTCCTCCTTCTCGACAAGGAAGATTTTTACAAAAAGAACGTTGCCGAAGCCATTCTGAAGGATTTCTTCAACACCTATCAGACCAAAGATTTTGTTATCAGGCATCAGGGAGCAAAAAATGAAGCACGCTATGCAATAGGCAACCTTAAAACCGAAAAAGGAGATTTCAGGGTATATTTTCTTTTAAAAAAGGTTGATCAGGAGCTTCTGATCCATACAATAAGGATAGAATCAGAAGATGGTAACTGACTTACTGAAGGAATTCATCCGCAAAAGCATTGAAGAAGATCTGGGTGACGGCGATCATTCTTCGCTCGCATGTATCCCTCCCGGGACAAACGGAAAAGCAAAACTGCTTATTAAGGATGATGGTATTCTGGCCGGCGTAAGGGTTGCATCAGAGGTCTTTAATGTAATTGACAAAGATCTGAAATGCGAGATCCGGATCAATGACGGGGAAGAAATACACCGGGGCGATATTGCCTTCCGCTTAACCGGCAGCCAACAGTCAATACTTAAATCGGAACGTCTTGTGCTTAATATAATGCAGAGAATGAGCAGCATTGCAACAAGTACAAACCGCTATGTAAGCCTTGTTGCCGGAACAAAAGCCAGGATACTTGATACACGGAAAACTACTCCCGGATTAAGATTCCTTGAAAAAGAGGCGGTCAGGATCGGAGGAGGAATGAACCACAGGATGGGCTTATTCGATATGATAATGCTTAAGGACAATCATATAATTTATGCCGGAGGTATAGAGAAAGCCATTAAGAAAACCCTTGAATATCTAAAAAAAACCGGAAGGGATCTTAAAATTGAGATTGAGGCAAGAAGCCTTGACGATGTGAAGAGGATCTTAGCTACCGGAGGAGTTCACAGGATAATGCTCGATAATTTTAAAGTATCGGATACCTCTGCCGCTGTCAGAATGATCGCAGGAAGATACGAAACCGAATCTTCGGGAGGTATAACCCTGGAAACTGTACGGTCATATGCGGAATGTGGTGTTGATTTCATTTCTGTCGGAGCCCTCACACACCATATAAGAAGTTTGGATATGAGCCTTGAAGCGCTTTGAAATCCTCTTTATGATCTCTACAAAAAACAATTATTCTCAAACAATCATTCAGCTAAATACCAAAATAGTTTTTTTTATTTACTTTTGGGGCGCTTAAAATATGTCAATGAAATTTTCATGGATTATTGCAGGGCTTATTGTCATATCCGGGTGCAGGGCTGATGAGGAAAATATTTATCTGACACCTGTAAAAGCCCGCGAATATTTTAAGAAAATAGAAGCGGTATGTGATAGTGACAACGGCAGACTGTGGGGCAAAAATCTTTATGGACCGGTGATGTTTGTCGATCGCACAACCCGGAAAATAGTTGCCAACTATCCTGATAAAGAAGGAATACTAAAAGAAAAAGAGGGTATCTATACGGGTCTCTTTCCGAGAGAGAATATTATCAACAATACTGCTCTGCAATTCGGGGGAACGCTTTTTGGCATGGCCCCGCTTCCTGTGGAGGAGGATGAATTCAGGATTGTCACCAGGGCTGTACACTGCCTTTTTCACAGATACCAGGATTCGACCGGGTTTACTTCATCGGGTTACAATACAGGTAACATGGATGAAAGGAATGCCAGGGTATGGCTCAAGCTGGAATGGAAAGCCCTCAGGAAAGCAATTGATTCGGACGGCCCCGATCAGCAGGTTGCCGTCAGGGACGCACTGATATTCAGGGGAACCAGTGATGAGCTTTACCAGACATTCACAAGGGACCGGATAAGATTTGAGACTTATGAAGGGCTTTCCACATTCACTTATCTGAAACTAACTACAAATTCACCGGGAGAATATAAGACCCGGCTTTTTGAAAACCTCGACAGGGTATACAAATTAACATCTTATGCAAGAACATACGGATCCATTCACGGAACTCTCTACGCAACATTGATGGATGACAAAGGATTTGATTTTAAAACCATCCGTTCCGAGGATACTGATATGAGTGATATTGTCAGGATCCTCTATGGAGTCACCCTCCCTGAAGTATGCCGCGATGTGGCCGGAAGCCTTGCGCTGAATTATGACTACGAAACAATAAAGGAAGAAGAAGCCAGACACGAACAGGAGATCAATGAAAGATTGACCAGAACTGTAAGCACTTTTACAGATAAACCTGTCGTGTACTTTGAACTTATCAGCCCTTACTTTGATTTTGAGCCTGAAGATATAAGACCACTGGGATCCCATGGTACGCTTTACAACCAAATCCGCGTCTCGGATAACTGGGGAAAGCTGACTGTCGAGAAAGGTGGTTGTCTGGTATCGAATACTTTCAAATACCTTCGCATCCCCGCCAAAGGATTTACAGCTAACAAAAACCGCGTTGAAGGAGAAGGATGGCACCTTATCCTCAACAGCGACTACGAAATTGTCCTGGTCGAACAGAATTATTTTGTAAGAAAACTGGAACCCTGAGCATCAAGTTCCTTTAGCCTTTCCTCCAGAGATTGTATTTTAAGTTCAGTATCAGCTTTCTTCTTCCTTTCAAGCTCAAGAACCGGTCCAGGAGCATTCTGAACAAACCGGACATTATCGAGCTTCTTCATGACTGAAGCAAGGAATTCCCTGTAATAATTAAGATCCTCACGGATCCTTGAAATCTCAGCTTCATTATCCTGCACGCCTTCAAGCGGGATATAGTATTCGGTGGTGCCCGTAATAAATGATGCAGCACCCTCTTTCTTATTGTTCACAAGAGTCACATCCGAAAGGTTACAGAGTTTCATGATAACCGGTATGAATTCGTTGTCAACCCCCTCCTTTCCCGAGCGGATGCAGAGAACAATCTTTTCCCTGTTAGGTATACCTTTCTCTTTCCTCACTGAGCGGATTGCCGTTACGGTCTCTTTAACCGTTTCAAAACGTGCCAGTAATTCCCTGTTGAATTTCTTTACTTCAGGCATCCTGGCTATCATGATACTTTCATCATCTTTTCTTTCCATAATAAGATGCCATATTTCCTCTGTAATAAAGGGCATGAAGGGGTGGATGATCCTCAGGAGCCTGTCGAAGAAAGAAATTGTGGCTTCAAATGTTTTCCGGTCAACCGGCTTCTGATATTCGGGTTTGATGATCTCAAGATACCAGCCCGAGAATTCATCCCAGAAAAGCTTGTAGGCAGCCATCAGTCCTTCTGATATCCTGAATTTTCTGAAATCACCATCAATTTCAGATATTCCCCGTCGGAGTGCTTCTTCCATCCATTTAACGGCAGATGCTGAAGAATCGGGCTGAGCTATTGAATCATCAACCGACCACCCTATTACAAGCCTGAATGCATTCCATATTTTGTTTGCAAAATTCCGCCCCTGCTCAGGTAATGAATCATCATAAAGAAGGTCATTCCCTGCCGGTGAACATAAGAGCATACCTACTCTGACGCCGTCGGCTCCGTACTTTTCTATCAGGTCAAGCGGTTCGGGTGAATTTCCAAGGGACTTCGACATTTTCCGCCGTTGCTGATCACGTACAAGACCAGTCAGGTAAACGTTACTGAAAGGTTTATCACCACGATACTCATATCCGGCTATAATCATCCTCGCCACCCAAAAAAATAGTATTTCAGGAGCTGTTATAAGATCATTTGTCGGATAATAATACTTTATATCAGGATTATCCGGGTTATTTATACCGTCGAATGATGTGATCGGCCAAAGCCACGACGAGAACCATGTATCAAGGACATCATCATCCTGTATCAGATCGGATTCTTTCAGCAGTTCATTTCCGCTGTTCTTCCTGGCAATCTTCAGTGCTTCCTCAACATTCATGGCCACAACATATTCACCGCCATTATAATACCAGGCAGGAATACGGTGTCCCCACCAGAGATGACGGCTGATACACCAGTCGTGGACATTTTCCATCCAGTGGCGGTACAGGTTTTTGAACTTTGACGGGTGAAGATGTATGTCTCCTTCCATTACCGCTTTTAGGGCAGGCTTTGAGAGATCTTCCATCTTAAGGAACCATTGTGTTGAAAGCTTCGGCTCAATAACGGCATGGGTCCTCTCAGACCTTCCGATCTTGTTTGTATAAGGGATAACTTTAACCAGGTTACCTCTTTTAGCCAGCTCCTTCTCGGCCAGATCCCTGGCTGCGAACCTGTCGGTACCCACAAACAAACCGGCATTACTGCCCAGAGTACCATCGTCATTGAAAATATCTATTGACGGGAGATTATATTTCAACCCTATTTCATAATCATTGATATCATGTGCAGGGGTTATTTTCAGACATCCTGTCCCGAATTCCATATCGACATACTCATCAAATATGAACGGTACCTCCCTGTTCACCATCGGGACTATTACTTTCTTACCCTTCAGATGCTGATACCTTTTATCGCCGGGATGTGCACACACAGCTGTATCGCCCAGAATTGTTTCGGGACGGGTTGTTGCTATTGTCACAAAATCATTCCACCCTGCGATCTTGTATTTAACGTAATACAGTTTTGACTGCTCTTCGGAAAAATAAACCTCCTCATCAGATACAGCAGTCCGGGCCTGTGGATCCCAGTTTATCATCCTGACTCCGCGGTAAATAAGTCCTTTGTTGAAAAGATCGACAAATACCTTTATTACCGACTCATATCTCTTGTCATCCATTGTGAACAGAGTTCTTTCCCAGTCGCATGAAGCTCCGAGCTTCTTAAGCTGCTCAAGGATAATGCCCCCGTGCTTATGAGTCCATTCCCAGGCATGTCCGATGAATTGCTCCCTTGTAATGTCTTTCTTTTCAATCTTTTCACTTCGGAGCTTGGCAACAACCTTGGCTTCGGTAGCAATTGATGCATGATCCGTTCCAGGTACCCAGCATGCATTCCTGCCCATCATCCTGGCTCTGCGGATAAGTACATCCTGAATCGTGTTGTTCAGCATATGCCCCATATGAAGCACACCCGTCACATTAGGAGGAGGAATAACAATCGTATAAGGCTCTCTCTCATCAGGAACACTCCTGAAGAGCCCCAGTTTCATCCAGTGTTCATACCACCTGCTTTCCGTTTTACCGGGATCGTATCTTGAAGGTATTTCCATATATAAGGGTGTGATAGATGGGCTAATTGATCTGCAAAAATAGAAATTATTATTAAATCAAAGTCAAATCAGCACCGGATCATATTCGATCTACGTATTATAATACGTATTAAAATACGTATTATAATACGTAGATCATAATATCTGTCAGGACTTGGGAAATATATTAAAAATCATACTTTCTGTATTTTATTCTTACTATTTTTGCCTTCAGATTAACAACAATAATAAACCACTGATGCCATCAATTTCATTAAAAGGCCGGTCAGTGCCGGCTTCACCGATAAGGAAACTGGTCCCCTTTGCCGAGGAAGCTGCAAGAAAGGGGATCAGAGTCTACCGTCTGAATATAGGTCAACCCGATATACCCACGCCGGAAACAGCATTGAATGCAGTGAGAAACATCAGGCATAAGGTTTTGGAGTACAGCCACTCTGCCGGCAACGAATCCTACAGGCTTAAACTGGCAGAATTTTACCGGAATATCGGTATAAATGTAAGTCATTCAGATATCCTGATCACCACGGGGGGATCGGAAGCTATCCTTTTTGCACTGAATTCATGCACTGATCCCGGTGATGAAATTATTACACCGGAACCTTTTTATGCCAACTATAGTGGCTTTGCCACATCAGCCGGAGTGAAAATCGTTACGGTGACTTCACATATCGGCAACGATTTTGCACTGCCACCCATTTCTGAGATAGAGAAGAAGATCACTGCCAGGACGAAAGGTATCCTGATATGCAGTCCCAACAACCCTACAGGGTATCTGTATTCAAAAGAGGAGATCAGCCTTCTTGGCGATATTGTTAAAAAACACAACATCTATCTTTTCTCCGATGAAGCTTACCGGGAGTTATGTTATGACGGTACGGAGCATTTTTCTCCGATGAAACTGAGGGGAATTGAGGATCATGTAATTCTTATTGATTCCGTATCGAAGCGTTACAGCGAGTGTGGAATAAGGATAGGAGCCCTGGTCTCCAGAAATAAGGAAGTTATTTCGACGGCTCTGAAATTTGCACAGGCCCGGCTTTCTCCTCCGGGTCTTGGTCAGATTGCAGCTGAAGCATCGATCGATACTCCTGCAGAATATTTTACTGAGATCAGCAGGGAGTATACTGCCCGCCGTAATTATATGGTCGATGCCCTTAACAAAATACCCGGTGTCTATTGTCCAAGACCGAAAGGTGCCTTTTACACAGTTGTAAGGCTGCCGGTCGACGATGCCGACAGATTTGCACAATGGATCCTTGAAAAGTTCGAGTATAAGAACCAGACTGTAATGGTCGCTCCGGCATCAGGATTTTATTCAACACCCGGACTGGGCAGGAATGAGGCCAGAATTGCATATGTCCTTAAGATTGAGGATCTTAAAAATGCTATCGAAACCTTATCAGAAGCCCTGAAGGTATATCCGGGTGCTACACACTGAATTCATTTACTCGTACAAAAGATATTTTGCCCGTATCCTGCCAAACTTCTCAAGTCCTTCCTTCCAGGTAACTCTGATCTCATCCGGGCTCATTCCGCTGATGATTTGCTCCCTGAGTATGGGTCCGGCTGCAAGAACATCAAAATAATTATTGAAGAATTTATCCTTTTCGGGATATCTGTTATAGGCATCAATCACCCATCCGAGATTTATTCCGGAAGAAGGGACCAGTTTATCTTCAATAGCTCCCCGTAAATCAACACCGTAACACCTGATCCCCATGAGCGGGGGTTTAACAGATTCAGCCCGGCTTTCCGGAGTGAAGCTGAAGCCTGTATCAGGCAACAGAGGTGATCCATAGACCTGGAAAGGAAAAGGAGTGCCTCTTCCGAGAGAAACATTTGTCCCTTCGAAAAAACAAAGTGAAGGATAGAGATAAACAGCTGTCATGTTCGGCAGGTTGGGAGATGGTCTGACAGGAAGTTCATACAGGGTCTGATGAGTGTAATTTTTACATTTAATGACCGTCAGATCACACCGGATCCCTCCTGCAAGCCAGCCTTCACCATTTATCATCTGTGCATATTCACCCACCGTCATGCCATGCATCACAGGAACAGGATGAATTCCGACAAATGAACGATAAGCTGTATCTGCTATATTCCCGTCGAAATAGAAACCGTTGGGATTCGGCCTGTCGAAAACTATGCATCTGACATTATTTTCGGCACATGCTTCCATCACATAATGCAATGTAGATATATATGTATAAAAACGTGCCCCCACATCCTGAATATCATAGATAACAATATCAAGTCCGGCGAGATCCTCAGGCGCCGGCTTGCGGCGTATACCGTAAAGGCTTCTCAGAGGTATTCCGGTGGCAGCATCTGTCCCGTCGCCAATATGCTCCCCGTCAGCCACAAGTTCGCGGTAACCATGTTCCGGTGTGAATATTACCTTAATGCTTACCCCCTGCCCGGTCAGGAACTCAACAAGATGTTCATTACCAACCATCGACGTCTGGTTTGCAACAATACCAACTGATTTGCCAATTATCAGATCTTTATACATTTCCGGCTGATCTGCTGCCGGTATTGGTTCTGTATCACCACCCTGACATCCCGTAGCAAACAAGACTATTGCAATTATTGTTAATAATCTTCTCATATGAAATTAATTTAATCACTAAAGCTACAAAATTTTTCTCTCTGTGAACCTTTGTGAACCTCTGTGTCCCTTTTGTGTAAGCTCTTAATCTTTTTTGTTACAAAACTTGTCCCGCTTTAAGCGGGAGAGTTCCACAGAGAATTCAGTAGAGTTCCACAGAGATTTACTATTTTTGATGCTGATATGAATTTACCTTATTTTATAGCCCGGCGGCTTATCAAGGGCAGGAGGGAATCAACCTCATTCTCTCAACCGATAAATGTTATCGCGATAATCGGCATTGCCACCGGACTGGCAGTTATGATAGTTGCTGTAGCTATCCTGACAGGCTTCAAGGAGCAGATAAGGGAAAAAATAATCGGGTTCGGTTCGAATATTCAGATCGTCAACATGGACTCGAATCTTTCATTTGAAACTGCTCCCATACACCAGGGACAGGAGTTCATTCCCGCTATCCGGAGCATACCGGGGATAAAGCATATACAGGTATTTGCCACCAAAGCCGGGATAATAAAAACTGACGAGGATATTCAGGGTGTTGTCCTCAAGGGAGTCGGAAGTGATTTTGACTGGAGCTATTTCAGCAGTAATATGACAGACGGAACAGTATTCACTGTTACCGACACCTCACGGACCGATAAGGTGATCATTTCAAAAAAGATCTCGGATCTCCTCAGGCTGCGTACAGGTGATTCATTTGCAATGCATTTCGTACAGGATCCTCCCCGTATGCGGAAGTTCACGATCAGCGGTATTTATGAGACCAGCCTGGAGGAATTCGATAAAATATATGTTTTCTGTGATATAGGGCATATAAAAAGGCTGAATGGATGGGAAGACGACCAGATAAGCGGTTTTGAGGTTTTCATTGATGATTTCGACAGGATGGATGAAATGAAGGTGCGTGTTCAGAATGCAATAGGATACCAGCTTGCTAAGGATGAGGATAAGGTACAGGTCATCAGTATCGGGGAAAAGTATCCCCAGATCTTCGACTGGCTTAATTTTCAGGATATAAATGTCATAATTATAATCATTCTGATGCTTATAGTAGCCGGATTCAATATGGTTTCAAACCTGCTGATACTTATCCTGGAAAAAACGAACATGATCGGAGTACTGAAAGCTCTCGGGTCACAGGATATAACAATAAGGAGAGTATTTCTTTACCAGGCCGCTTACCTTATAAGCAAAGGATTGTTCTGGGGAAATATTATCGGGATCGGGCTGACGCTTATCCAGCTTAAGACAGGACTTATAACCCTCGATCCGTCTTCTTATTATATCAAAACAGTACCTGTAAATCTGCAGTTAAGCCATATACTTCTGCTTAATGCGGGATCGATGGCTGCAATACTGATAATGCTGCTTGTCCCGTCGAAGCTTATAAGCAGGATCAGCCCCGTGAAAGCTATAAGGTACGATTGAAAATCCGGAGTCAGTCAGCAGTCAGGATATCTCTATCCCGGCCGACCTGGCCCATATTCATTGTCAGCCTGTTGACGTTCTCACCTGTAATCAGATTCCTGTAATGGTCATAGCGATCAAGTACCTCGCTTACATAATTGACCGATTCGGTTCCCCTGAAATAGCCGTTTTTCACTACTTCATCATTATAATATACAGGATTGGATTTTTTCAGAAGCCATACGGCAACATTTCCTTCCCATTTAGTGGGATCCATACCGTTCTTTTCAGCAAGCTTCATTGCATCGAGAACATGTCCGGGACCGGCATTATATGATGCTAATATGAATTTCATTCTTTCTCCTTCATCAGGGATTTTGCTTTCAAACATCGCTGTGAGCCACTTTATGTTCATAATTCCCGCCCTTACATTATTTGAAGGAGAAGCCTTAATATCAATGCCGAATCTTTCCCCGGTAAGCGGCATAACCTGCATAAGACCGTAAGCACCTGCCCACGATTCAACATCCGGATCGAACCTCGATTCCTGGTACATAAGGGATGCAAGAAGTCGCCAGTCCCAGCCAATATCGCTGCTGGCTTTCTTTATCATTTCATCCCACATTGAAATCTTCCCGGTACTGAGGGAATAATAGTCACTCTTAACCCTCAGGTTCGATCGGCTGTTCTTGAAATACTTTGAATAAAGTGACAGATAGCGTTTCGTCTCTTTAAATGATGATATCCATTGATTAAGTTCATCGAGAAGACGGGACGATTCCTGTTTCCTCAATCCCCAGGCAATGTTCTGTGGGAAACTGACGGGAGTACTGATGTCGATATCAGGATAATAAGTAGAATTAACAATTGCAATATTCTCATCACATACTGTATATTCGATCTCTCCGTTTGCAACAAACCTTATCAGTTCCTCCGATTCATAAGGCACCTCAATAATACTGATTGTATCTCCTATTTCATCCGACAAGGATCTGATCCGTTCGGAATGTGCAGACTGCTCCTGGACAAAAATTGTCTTATGTGCAAGATCAAGCTGATTTCGTATCAGCTGCCTGTCAAGAGCATCGGCAGTCAGTGACCTCCAGTTTCTGGGTTTACGCTGTACCAGCACCTGCCGTGTCTGGATTATCGGAACCGTAAACTGGATGTCTTTCTTTCGTGATGAATTTACTGTCAGACCAATGGCTATTATGTCAGCTTTCCCTGACTTAAGCAGATCGAAAGCACGATCGAGATGGTTTTCCGTTACTATTTCAAGATCTACCCCGAGATATTCGGTAAATTCATTGAGCAGCTCGAAATGGAATCCCATCGGTTCACCTTTATAAACAAAATAATTAGTCGAATTAAAATCGGCTATTGCAACAAGTTTACCCCTCTCCCGTATAAGTTCAAGATCATTGGAGACACTATTGCCGTTATTTGTTCCCTGGTGATTCTTACTGTTGGTACACGATATTAATAATACCGCCAGTAAGGCTGTAAAAAGGACTATTTTCTTTCCCAATAGTTGTTTTTTTGTTTCACAATCAATTCAGACAAAAACGCGGCAAAGATACAAAAATTTTTAATTGTAAAACGTCCAGGCTAGACCATAGCGTAACATCCTGTAATTCATGGGATAAGATGGCATCATGAAGTATTCGTAGCCAAGCAGGCCGGCATTGACATGGTCAAACATTACGAAGATCCTCGTTCTTTTGAGCTTGAGATTGAGAAAAACATTGACAAAAGGATAATTGCCTGTCCTTACTTTATCCTGTCTGAAGAATCTGCCTGTTGAAGGCATATATGAATAAGCGTAGTATAACGAATGATAAAGGACATCAAAGCCTATCTGGGTATTAAGTTTGCCATTTGTTTGTTTGAAGCGGAAAAGGTGTTCGAAATAACCGGCAGATCTCAGGGATATAAGAGGAAGATCAAGAATTTCCGAATTGCTTGATATCTGACCAAGCACATCTCCCGACAGGTGGAATTTCCATGCTTTCATTTCTTTGCTTAGCATTATTGATGCGACGGATAATCCTCCACCATGCTGGGAAGGAAGAGCTTCAGTATTGAAATCTGTATAATTGTCAATTATCGCATAATCGAACCTCAGATCGGTTTTAAGTGCCGGGTAGGATAATCGCGTTCCGATATCGATACGGAATTCCTTATTCAGTTCATTCAGCCATTCAAAATGGTTGCTTCCCCAGCTGGTATACCAGAAAGAGGGTTGACGGTTGATCATGCTCCCATGGATGATCCAGCTGGCTGTTCCTTTTTTCAGTACGAAGGATTTGGTTATTTCGCCCTTCAGACTGAAATCTCCCGCCTTATATCCTGTAAGGTATAATTCTCCGTCTGCTGTCCATCTGAATTTATCGCCGATTGTGTTAAAAAGCTTCCCGATAACTGCATTGTTGCTTTTCCGCCATGCCAATGTATCTGAAAAGGTAGTATCGTGGGCAGGTATAATCTGGCTGTAGCGGAAAAGCTCGTTCCTGATCCCGACGCCACCGCCAAGGCTGATTTTTCGTTTCTCATCAGTTGCAAAATCAAACCTCAGGCTGTTTTTGAAGCTGCGCTGGGCAAGAGAGTCGAAAGTGGCTTTTTTACTTATGAAAACTGTATCATAAAATCCCGATAACGGACTATTATCACTATAAGACCTTTTATTGTTCTCCGCAATTAAAATATGAGAAAAGGTCCCCCGCAGGCCGGAGAATCTTTCTGCTTTTTTAAGTGAATCACCCGTTTGTGTCCTTTTGCCCACCGTGTAACGCTGGACAAAGAGTATATTACGATTTTTAAGAACACTTTTTGCAGTATTCAGGCCGCCAAGGTTTATCGGTACATCCCTTGTTTCATACTGTCCCAGGTCTTCTTTATTTAAAATGCCACCGTTCTCCCAGGAGGTTATATCATTAATCCCTGCTGAAAAATAATATTTATATGCCGGGCCGGTATATGATGAGAACAATGTAAAAGCCTTATCCTCTGCCCTCTGATAATTATACTGTCCGAGATTATATACAATATCATAGATCAGTCCGAAATTCAGGAACCTGTTTACATTCTGGGAATGCCTGACTCTGAATGTCTGCTCGGACGTTTCCCTGGGTCCGCCGTTTGTCCAGACAAGCTCGGTGAAGGGTACCTGGGTGTTCATGAATACTGCTCTTTCCGGTGTATAAATTAAGGGTTGATAGTATGAATAAAGAAATCTGTCAGGGTCGGAGATCCTGTCAAAGAAATTCAGCTGGTAAAAGGGCAGCCCGTAGTTGCCCAGGGTAGCATTTAGTGGCGAGTATCTGTCGGTCAGTCTGTAACGGTGAAACAACGAAAAAACCGTGTCAAAAGGGATTATGACCTCTTCGGTAAAATCGTGGTTAAGATTCCACTCCCTGATTATCCTGGGCCCGGCAGGCCGTTTTGACTGCGCTTCGCCCGGAGTCTGGGCAAAAGAGCCGGATCCTGTTAAAACAGAAAGAAGCAGTCCTATCAAGAAATATCTGTTCATCTGCGCAAATATAGGAAATATGCAGATAATTGGACTTTCCTGTAACTGCTCTTTACTTTTAATCTATATTATCATTCAGGTATGCATTATCATTCCTGAAGAACACGCCGTCATTATCATCCGAAGTAAGGGTGAATGTTGAAGGCTTATTGTCGGAATTATTGTCGTGCGACGGAAGAGGTCTGTTTCTTCTTATATATGCCGGGACATCCTCAAAAGCTTCAATATTCTCATTCATTGTCTTACTGGAGATTCCCTCCTTCTCCATCATCTTCTGCATGTGCTTTACCCTTTTAAGCTTTAGTTCCGGATCTTTCTGCCCGTTCTCATCATTGTCAGTATCCCTGTTAAGACCGGGTTTTTTGTTTATACTTTCAATGTTGAAGTCAAGAACTCCCTGGTAATCATCGCCTGCATCGGAAATTATTGAAGTATGTTTTTTCTGGTGAACATTGAAGCTTTCTTCATTTTTATCGGGGATAAGGTGGGGAGGGGGAACATAGTCGGTCCCGCTGAGCATCTCAACTGTTTTAGCCTTTCTGGCTTTGACGGGCTGTATAAGGCTGGCGGCCTCAAAGCCTGTCGCAATGACTATGATGCTTAGATTTTCGCCAAGGGTCGGATCTGACGAAAGTCCCCTGATTATCAATGCATCATCCGAAGCTGTTGCATACATATAGTCGGTGATATCCCCCAGTTCGTCCATTGTAAGCTCGTGTTCACCTGTACCCGACGAAATATTTATGAGGATACTTTTTGCGCCGGTTATGTCATTGGAATTAAGCAAGGGAGATGCAAGTGCATTCTCAATAGCGCAGACAGCCCTGTTCTCCCCTGCTGCAATTCCCATACCCATGACAGCGACACCCGAATTTTTCATTACTGTTTCAACGTCGGCAAAGTCGACGTTTATATAGCCTGTTACCGTAATTATCTCAGCAATACCTTTTACAGCCGTAGTAAGAACGTCATCGGCTTTTGAGAATGCTGACGAAACGCCAAGGTTACCGTGCATTTCCCGTAGCTTTTCATTGTTGATCACCAGCAGTGAATCGACATGATCCTTCAGTTCGGCGATCCCGTCTATTGCATAACCTATTTTGACCTTACCTTCCGATTTGAAAGGGATCGTTACCACTGCAATCGTGAGCAATCCGGCTTCCTTACATGCTTTTGCAATAACGGGAATAGCTCCTGTTCCTGTACCACCACCCATCCCGGTCGTCAGGAATACCATTCTTGTATTTCCTGAAACAGCTTTCATCACATCGCCGATGTTTTCCTCGGCAGCTTTCCTTCCTTTTTCGGGCTGGCTTCCCGCACCCATGCCTTCGGTAAGTGATGCACCGAGCTGGATCTTAACCGGCACGGGACTTATATCCAGCGACTGACGGTCAGTATTGCATACAATGAAGTTCACATCCTTAATTCCTTTTTCAAACATGTGATTTACTGCATTGACTCCGCCACCGCCTACACCAACGACCTTTATTATTGATGACTTTTCAACCGGAAGGTCGAAATTCATCAGATCGTCAGACATTTCGTTAAGAATAGTAGTTTTTCCCACGGCCTTGATTTATTTACACTTCAGGAATAAAAATTTCAGTTTATTGAGTTATCCTCAACTTCAAACATCTTCTGCATAATTATCTTTATCTTTTCAGTAAGGGAAGTCTTCGGCTCCCTGACCGTATCAGCCTGGCCGTCATCTGTCACCTCAGCATGTTCATACACTTCAGCAGGCTTTTCAACAAAATCATCCGCAGGAGCAGCATTAAATGGTCTCTTATATGTTTCCAGATAATCAAATCCCCTCATTATCAGCCCTACACTTGTAGCATACATAGGCTGATTGATCTCATTCCTGCCCGGGCCTGTCAGATGTTCATTCGGATACCCGATCCTTACATCCATGGCTGTCTTGAATTTCATCAGCTGGGAAAGATGCTTCAGCATTGCTCCTCCTCCTGTTATGACAATCCCTGCAGCCAGCTTATCGCCATATCCCGAGTTCTGTATCTCGAAATTGATAAAATCGATTATCTCTTCCATCCTCGACTGGATTATATATGCGAGGTTCCTGAAAGAGATTTCCTTTGGCGTTCTTCCGCTGATACCGGGAATAGCCACTACTTTATCCTCAGGAGCTATTTCACCGAGTGCCGAACCATACTGGATCTTTAATTGTTCAGCATGCCTCTGGAGTATAGCACATCCCTCCTTGATATCATTCGTCACAACATTCCCCCCGAGCGGGATCACGGCAGTATGCCTGATTATATTATCATAATAAACTGCAAGGTCAGTAGTACCGCCGCCAATATCCACAAGAACCACACCGGCTTCCTTTTCGTCTTCGGTCAGAACAGCGTCAGCAGAAGCCAGAGGCTCAAGAATAAGATCTTTGACGCTAAGGTTGGCTCTCCTTATGCACTTTTCAATATTCTTTGCAGCTGCAACATGACCAATTACAATATGGAAATTGGCTTCAAGTCTTCTTCCGCAGATCCCTATAGGACTCTTCAGACCGGTTTCATTATCCACAATAAAATTCTGGGGAATTACATGAATGATCTCCTCCCCTATATCTATGTGTATCTTGTGCATGTCCTCAATGAGCCTGAACACTTCGTCTTTTTTTATTTCATCCTCGTATGAGTCACGCATTATATAACCACGGCTCTTCATACTTTTTATATGCTGACCGGCAATCCCCACAAATACTTCAGAGAATTTTATCCCCGACCGTTTTTGTACATCGTCGACTGTCGTCTGTATTGCCGTGACAGTATCTTCAATATTTATCACAACACCTCTCTTGACGCCTTTTGAAAGGGCTTTGCTCAATCCGAGAATTTCAATCTTCCCATTCTCATTTTTCTTACCGACTATCGAAACAATTTTTGTTGTTCCGATATCGATAGCTGCTACGAACTGTTCTCTGCTGCTCATATTGTTAGTTTTAGTTTTCATCGCCTTTTGCATACGATCTGATCCCTGAATTCAAGGTTTAATACGGAATACTTATTCCAGCCGACTTCAGGAAGGACTTTATCATAAAAAGCCGAAAGATTCCTCAGCTTGTTTTCATAATTCTCAAAGGTTCCGAGGTGTATCTGATGGTTGCCTACCCTTGGAATAAGGTCGATCTCCGAGCGGCTGTCAACATAAATCTGGTCTATCTGTGCCGACCAGAAATCATCGCCTGAAATATATTTTACAAAATTGTATACATCCCTCAGGATTGTGATTCTGATACTGGTGTCCAGAATACTCACCCCGTTCAGCATTGCCTGGCTGATTGTAATATCTCCACCAACTACGTGAAGTCTTGGTGTATAAAGGTTTTTTCTTCTTATAAGGACGCCTTCGTCATCAATAAAAAAATCTCCGCCGCTGTCGGGTATCACCCTCATCACCGGATCTCTCTGATCAGCAAGAACATTAAGTACACCGTCTATTGTAAGATATACTTCAGCCACTTTTAATTCCCTCAGGTTAGCTACCCTGTTTTCAATTTCGTTCAGAGAAAGGCTGCTGACAGGGCGGCCAAGCAAGCCTGATCCGGTCCCGCGAACAAGGTTAAGAAGCTGTCTTTTTGTCACAAAATGATATTCAGTTGAATCGTCGATACTTATTGAAATTCCGCTGCATGGCCGCGATCCATAGTAGGATGAAAGCCATACCGGCATTATCAGTATATATAATAAAGGTATTATCAAAAGTATTCTTACTAACTTTTTCATTTACCTGCTTTCGCTTTCAGTTTTTCTTCAATCGGTCCGACAAGCTTATCAATATCTCCGGCCCCTATTGTTACCAATACATCTATTTTCCCCGGATCAAGCCATGGAAGGATCTCTTCCATCTTCAAAAGCTTCCTGTTCTTCAGCTTCATCTTGCCGAGAATGAGCTCTGATGATATCCCGCTTATCGGCTTTTCCCTTGCAGGATAGATCGGAAGAAGGATCACTTCGTCAAGTTCATCGAGTATTTGTGCAAATCCGTCAGCATGATCACGTGTTCTTGAGAACAGATGAGGCTGAAAGATCCCGGTTACCTTTCTTCCTGAGAAATATTCGCGTACAGATCTGACGCACGCTCTTATTTCCTCGGGATGATGAGCATAATCATCGATATATGTAAGTCCGGGCAGATTGACTCTGATTTCAAATCTGCGTTTCACACCCCTGAAAAGGGTAATTGAATTACGAATTTCCTCCTCAGTTACTTCGCAATTGAGCGCAATCGCTATTGCAGCAGTGAGATTATCTATGTTTATTATCCCCGGGAAAGGGAACCTGAGATCCTTAACTACACCATTGGGAGTTTCCAGACTGAAAAAATAAGATTCTTCCCTGCGTTCAATTTTGAAATTCCTGTAATCCGATCCGGGGTCACTTCCGTAAGTAAAGCATTTTACATTCTCAGGACATCTTATCCTGTCCTTTATTCTGTTATTAAGTATCAGGATGCCATCTTTCCGGATCTTGCTGCAGAAAATATTGTAAGCCCCGATCATTGTTTCATGATCGCCGTAAATATCAAGATGATCGGCATCAACTGCGGATATGACTGCCATCAGCGGTGTCAGGTGGTGAAATGACCTGTCAAATTCATCGGCTTCCATTACTGTGAACCGCCCCTTCCCAAGAAGCAGGTTTGTTGAATAATTCACCGAAATTCCTCCCAGGAAGGCGGAACAGTCGACATGAGACTGTTTCAGTATATGGGCTGTCATCGTTGAAATTGTAGTTTTCCCGTGTGTCCCCGCAACTGCAATTGTATCAGTATCTGAAGATATTGCTCCCAGTACCTGAGCTCTTTTTAATATCGTATATCCGTTATTCCTGAAAAACCTGAGGATCCTGCTATCCGGAGGTATTGCAGGTGTATAAATGACCAGGATATTATCTTTACGGGTAATATCCCTGAAAAGAACAGGCAGCCCGGTCTCGTCATCATCAAATGTTATTTCGCATCCTTCAGCAGTAAGATTTCTGGTGACACTGCTTTCGGACCTGTCGTAACCCGCAACTGCATATCCTGAATTCCTGAAGTATAAGGCAATAGCGCTCATTCCGATACCACCGATACCGACAAAATAAATCCCCTGTATGTTACTCAGATCGATCATTTTTCAGTAAGTTTCAGGACTTCTTCAGCTATTTTAATATCAGCATCGCGCAAAGCCATCTTTTTTATATTCTCTGAAAGCATTGTTCTTCTGGAATTATCCGTTACAAGGCCGATTGCAACATCTGCAAGTATTTCCAGCGCCTTTCTGTCCTCAACGAGGATGGCGGCTTCCCTGTCTGAAAGTGCCCGGGCGTTCCTCGTCTGGTGGTCTTCAGCGACATTCGGTGAGGGGACCAGAATCACAGGTTTCCCTGCAAGGCATAATTCAGAAATTGTACCTGCTCCGGCCCTGGAGACAATAATATCCGCAGCTGCAAAGGCATAATCCATTCTGTCGATGAAACCGTGAACTGAAATGTTGTCGGTGGATAAACCTGAGATTGCCTTACTGACACTCTCATAATAGTGTTTGCCGGTCTGCCAAATCCATTGGATATCAGAACCCGTAACCTTGTCAAGATTCATGCTCAGGCTGTTGTTTATGGTGCCTGCCCCGAGAGAACCTCCCAGGACAAGTATTACAGGTTTTCCGGACTTCAGGCCGAAATAAGCCAGGGCCTCATCCTTCAGGTTATCTGTATTGTCATATGTATGACGAACAGGATTACCTGTAATTTTTATTTTTTCAGCCGGGAAATATTTCTCCATTCCCTCATAAGCAACACATATAACCGATGCTCTTTTTGCAAGCAACCTGTTTGTTATTCCGGCATAGCTGTTCTGTTCCTGGATAAGTGTTGGTATTCCCATCTTTCCTGCCTGTCTGAGTATCGGACCGCTTGCATAACCGCCGACGCCGACGGCGGCATCGGGCCGGAATTCCTTTAAGATCTTCCTTGCAGCCGAAAGGCTTCTGATAAGCCTGAACAATACTGTAATATTCCTTAAGGTGAAACTGCGGTAAAAACCGGCTACCGGAAGTCCCCTGATCTTATAGCCTGCGTCCGGCACCTTTTCCATTTCCATCCGGCCCTCGGCTCCGACAAAAAGGATATCGATCCCCGGATCTTTCTTCCTGAGAGCATTTGCGATCGAAATAGCCGGAAATATATGTCCTCCGGTACCTCCGCCGCTGATGATAATCCTTTTATGCCTTTGCTGATCCATAAATTATTTCGCCTTCATCTTTCTGTTCCTCCTCCGGGAGATCTTCCTTTTTCATCCGTGCATTGACCACCCTGCTGACGCTGAGTATAACACCGACCGAGAAACACATTATTATCACGGAAGTCCTTCCCCAGCTTACAAGCGGAAGTGTCTGTCCTGTCACAGGCAAAATTCCCGTGGCAACCATCATATTCAGCATTGCCTGTGAAACGATCATAACAACAAGCCCCAGTACCAGGTAAGCAGGAAAGGCAGTGTCGCATTTTCTTACAATGGTGATACCTCTGAAAAGGAGTATCATATATGCGAGTACGAGTGGGATGGCCCCCAGGAGCAAGCCATATTCCTCAATAATTATTGCAAAAATGAAATCTGAATTTGACTGGGGAAGCATGTTTCTCTGAATGCTGTGACCCGGTGCTTTACCGAACAGACCGCCTGTTGAAATGGCTATCTTAGCCTGGTTGATCTGGTAATTATCGCCTGTATCACCTTTCCCCGTAAAGAAACTTATAAGCCTCTCAATCCAGGTCATCACCCTGTTATCTTCCTTAATCAGCCATAAAAGAAGGGCGAACAACACTATGAAAACTACTGATAATCCGATATATGCAAGCAGGTATTTAAAGGGTACTCCACCTATGAACAATATCAGAATGCATATACCGAATACCATGATTGCAGTTGAAAGGTTTTCCGGCATTATAAGAGCACATATTGCAAAAACCGGGATCATGAAGAATTTTGTTACAAGTACGAAATCCTTAAGCTGGTTCTGGTATTTTGCAAGTGTTCTGGCGAGGTAAATGACAAGCGCTACCTTGGCGATATCTGATGTCTGTATCCTGAATCCTATAAAAGGGATCTCAAGCCAGCGGGTTGCATCATTGATCCTTACCCCGAAGAAGAATGTAAGTACCAGCAGTCCGGCCGAAACAATAAGGGCAATGCCTGCAAGTGAGGAATAGATCCTGTAAGGAAGATAATGTACGATAATAATGATTATAAGTCCTGCCGTAAGCATCATAAGCTGGCTTCTCAGGAAGTATGTCGTGTTACCTCCATGGTTCCTGAATGCCACATTTACCGAGGAGCTGTAAACGGCAAGGAGGGAATAGACCATAAAAATGGCTACAAGTCCCCATATAGCCCTGTCGCCTTTAAACGTTTTTGTAAGCCATCCCTGTTGCATGACCTTGATATTTAAAGATTCCTTACAGCTGCTTTGAACTGACGCCCCCTGTCCTCATAATTCATGAAAAGATCAAAACTGGCACATGCAGGGGATAGTAATACTGTATCGCCTTTCCGGGCAAGGTAGTAGGCTGACCGTACGGCCTCTTCCATTGATATTGTCTCAACTATTGTCGGGACTTTATCCCGGAAAGAATCGATTATCTTTTTATTGTCTTTACCAAGGCACACCACAGCCTTCACCTTTTGCTTCACAACCTGGAACAGCTCGGAATAATCGTTTCCCTTGTCAACGCCTCCGGCGATCCATACAACGTCAGTCTCCATACATTCAAGGGCATACCATGTTGAATTTACATTGGTTGCTTTTGAATCATTTATGAAATTTATACCGCTCACCTTTATTACCGGCTCCAGTCGGTGTTCCACGCCCTGGAAATCAGCGAGGCTCTCTCTGATCACATCCTTACGGATATTAAGCACTTTACCAGCAATAGCCGCAGCCATTGAATTGTAGGTGTTATGACGTCCTTTAAGCGCCAGTTCGTGAATGGTCATAAGCTTGGTTTTATTTTGGTAATCAATAATTAAATCGTCCTCTTCAATGTAAGCTGTCATATTCTCCTTCACCGTATCGGAAAAAGGAAGGAGGGTCATCATAAATTCTTTTTTTGCCAGCTCTTTTTGTATAACCGGATCATCAGCCCAGTAAATAAAAAAATCCTGTTTCCCCTGATTCCGTGTTATTCTGAACTTGGAATCGATATAATTTTGGAAATCATATCCATACCTGTCGAGATGGTCGGGGGTTATATTCATCAGAATAGCTATATCGGCTTTGAATCCGAACATGTCATCAAGCTGAAAGCTGCTTAACTCTATTACATAATAATCATGACCTCCGAGGGCTACCGACATGGCAAAACTGTTACCCACATTTCCGGTCATTGCAACGTTCCTGCCGGCTTTCTTAAGCATGTGGTAGATAAGGTTGGTAACCGTTGTCTTACCATTACTCCCGGTTACACATATCTTAGTCCCTTTTGCATATCTTCCGGCAAATTCAATTTCTGAAATAACAGGTATACCCTTGTCCCGTATCTTAATTATTATCTGGGCGTTTTCCTTTATCCCCGGACTCTTGATAACCTCATCAGCTGAGAGTATTTCGCTTTCGGTATGCCTGCCCTGCTCCCATCTTATATTATATTTGTCCAGGATCTCACGGTATTTCTCCTTTATCTCTCCATAATCAGATACAAATACATCAAATCCGTTTTTTACAGCCAGTACAGCCGAACCCGTACCACTTTCACCCGCACCGAGAATTACTATCTTCTTCTTCATTCAACTATCTGATCTTAAGCGTTACAATGCTGATAACAGCCAGTATTAATCCCACTATCCAGAACCGTGTGACAATTTTCGGTTCCGGATATCCTTTTTTCTGATAATGATGATGAAGGGGGGCCATAAGAAATATCCTCCTGCCCTCCCCGTATTTTCTTTTTGTTCTCTTAAACCATGACACCTGAAGTACCACCGAAAGATTTTCGGCAAGAAAGATCCCGCACAATACAGGGATAAGAAGCTCTTTCCGTATGACGATCGCAAATACCGCGATAATTCCTCCCAGGGCCAGAGAACCCGTATCTCCCATGAAAACCTGTGCCGGGAAAGAGTTGTACCAGAGGAATCCCACAGTCCCTCCTATAAATGCGCTGGCAAAGATCACAAGCTCTTCAGAGCCGGGGATGAACATTATTTTAAGATAATTGGCATAAATAATATTACTGGATACGTATGCGAGAATACCCAGGGCTGTACCGATTATTGCCGATACTCCAGTAGCCAGGCCATCAAGTCCGTCAGTAATGTTTGCGCCGTTCGATACAGCAGTCAGAACGAAAATAATTATCAGGATATACACTATCCAGGTCCATGCCTGCCTTTTATCCTTGTTAATAAATGCCACCAGCCAGGAATAATTGAATTCATTATTCTTAACAAAAGGTATTGTGGTTTTTGTCGATTTTCTCTCCATTATTACCTCTCTTTCGGGCGATACGGTAACAGGAGAATCAGCCAGTTCCCTTCTTTCACCTGATGTCAGCTCCGAAAGGTTGATCCTTTCGGTGATCATTACATCATCGCTGAAACACAGTGTAATACCTATTACCAGACCAAGAACTATCTGTCCCAGTATCTTGAACCTGCCTGCCAGACCTTCCTTGTTCTTCCTGTATATTTTGATATAATCATCTATAAAACCAATCAGGCCGAGCCATAATGTAGTGATAAGCATTATTATCACATAAATATTGTCAAGCCTGGCAAAGAGCAGGGTCGGAATTATTATTGATGCAAGTATTATTATTCCCCCCATCGACGGTGTTCCCTGTTTGCGGTATTGTCCTTCCAGCCCGAGATCCCTTACGACCTCTCCTGCCTGCTTCTTCTGCAATAATTGTATTATCCTTTTCCCTATCATCAGGGAAATGAAAAGTGAAGTTATTACCGCTGCTGCCGACCGGAAGGAGATATAACTGAAAACTCCTGCCCCGGGGACATTAAGTTTGTCAAGATATTCAAACAGATAGTACAGCATTATTCAATATTATTTATCCGCAAGTGCCTTTCTGAGTTCTTCCCTGTCATCAAAATGATGCTTTATGCCATTTACCTCCTGGTAAGTCTCATGACCCTTTCCGGCAACAAGAATCACATCCCCGGGACCTGCAATCATGACAGCAGTTCTGATAGCTTCTCTCCGGTCGCATATCCTGACTGATCTTTTCCTCATGTCAACAGTCAGACCTTCTTCCATATCATCGAGGATCTTTTCAGGATCTTCGGTTCTCGGATTGTCAGAGGTGAGTATTAACCTTGTGCTTCCTTCGGCAGAAATAGCCGCCATTTTTGGCCTTTTGGTACGGTCGCGGTCTCCCCCGGCTCCTACAACCGTTATCAGGCTGACATCTGCCTTACGTATCTTGTTTAATGTGCTGATAACATTCAGAAGGGCATCAGGCGTATGGGCATAATCAACGATACCCGTTATTCCTCCGCGCGAACGTATCACCTCAAGCCTTCCGGGAACAGATGTAATTTCACTGAGGATGGTCAGCACTTCCCGGCTGTCAGCCCCGAGGAGAACAGCTGCAGAATAGACTGCAAGAAGATTTGAAGCATTAAAATCGCCTATGAACTTTGTCCAGACTTCTTCACCGTTTATCCTGAGGCCCATTCCCTGAAAGCTCTGCTCTATTATACCGCAACGGAAGTCGGCCATCCCTCTGACCGAAAAGGTAAAGTGACGCGCACTGCAATTCTGCAGCATGACCATTCCGTTCCTGTCATCGGCATTTACAAGTGCAAATGCAGCCGGAGGCAATGAATCGAACCAGCTTTTCTTAGCGGCCAGATACCTGTCAAAGGTCTTATGATAATCGAGATGATCGTGAGTGAGATTTGTGAAGATGCCTCCCGCAAATTCGAGCCCGGCTATACGTTTCTGATCAGAAGCATGTGAACTTACCTCCATGAAGGCAAAATCACATCCGGCTATAACCATTTCTCTCATCACACTGTTCAGCTGAACAGGATCAGGTGTTGTATGGGTGGCCTCAAGTTCTTTGTCAACAATATAATTACATACAGTTGAAAAAAGCCCGCATCTGTAACCAAGCCCTGTAAATAACCTGTAAAGCAGGGTGGCGATAGTTGTCTTACCGTTTGTCCCTGTCACCCCTGTCAGCTTTAACGCTGAGGATGGATTACCGAAGAAATTTGAGGAGACCTGGCCAAGGGCACGTGCAGAATCGCCTGTAATAATCCATGAAACATTCTGTGCAGGATTTTCTGGTAATTTCTCACAAATGACCGCTGTTGAACCTGAACTGACTGCACTGGCAATAAATTCATGCCCGTCACTCTTTGACCCTCTGACTGCAACGAACAGAGAATTTTCAGTCACCCTGCGGGAATCAAAAGCAATATTTTCTATTTCCCGCTTCCTTTTACCGGTGAAAGATAATACTTCAATGCCATTTAAAACTGTGCCAAGATCCATATTCCTACATATTCATTTCAAGAGAGACCACCTGTCCTTCAAAATATCTCTGACCATGTTCAGGCGATTGCCTGAGTACTTTCCCTTTACCGGTGAATTTCACCCTGTAACCTGAGTTTTCCAGCAGGTACATTGCATCCCTGAGGCTCATTCCCCTGACATCAGGTACAAGTCCTTTACTGATCTTTACTCCGGCATAGGTAATTGTATCGCCGCTTTCAAGTGTTTTAATCCATTCATCCTTTGAACGTTTGCGGACTCTGACGTCAAGTTCAGCAAGGACATTGTTAATATCCTGCCTGAATCCGTTACCTGCTTCAGGAACCCGGGAAGCCGTTCTTACATCTTTCGGGTCACTGTAGTCCCTGAAGAAATTTGTTGCATATACTTTATCAGATATCTCCCTGAAAACCGAACCGGCAACCTGATTGCCATAATACACACCGTTTGATGGTGCATTCACGACTACTATGCATGAATAGAGTGGATTATCAGCAGGGAAATAGCCAACGAAGGAAGCCTGATATGAGACACCGGATCCTGACTTATAGCCTCTGCTGCCTTTTGCGATCTGGGCCGTGCCTGTCTTTCCCGCGATCTTGTAATTATCATTCCTGAGGTTTGTCGCTGTACCATGTTCCACAACCCCCTCCATCATTTTTTTTGCTTTTCTGATTGTTGATCCGGAGGCTATTGAGTTCACAATTACATCGGGATTAAAATGTCTCAGGACAGTGCCATTGCGAGTAATTGCGGTCACGAACCTGGGTTTCATCATTTTCCCGTCATTTGCCACTGCATTGTAGAAAGTCAGTATCTGCAGCGGGGTCATCTGTACTTCATAACCATGCGACATCATGGGAAGCGAAATGCCTGACCACAGCTTATCACCGGGGTATCTTATAAGAGGTTCACCTTCACCTTTGATCTGAAGGTCAAGTTTTTCATTAAGCTTCATGGCGCACAGCCGGTTAACAAAATCCATGGGCCGGTCAGCATACAAACTGGTAATGAGTTTGGCTGTCCCGACATTGGATGATTTTTCAAAAACCTGCCGGACTGTTATCCTGCCATAACCATCCTCTTTTGTATCGCGTATGACCTTATTATAGAATTTAACGCTTCCGGAACCTGTATCAACAATGTCGCCTGTATCAATCTTCCCCTCTTCAAGAGCAGCCATAAGAACAGGCAGTTTAAATGTAGATCCCGGTTCAGTGCTCTCGCCTACTGCATAATTATAGCTTTCATGATAATTCCCGTCAGATCCAATTTCAAGGTTGGCTATCGCACGTATATCACCGGTGGATACTTCCATGACCACGGCACAACCATGATGTGCATTGTGCTTTTTCAGCTGATTTGCGAGAGCGTTTGATGCAACATCCTGAAGGTCAATATCTATTGTCGTCACAACATCATTGCCGTCGCGGGAATCTACTGTACCTGCGGCATCAACAGTTATCCAGTCCCCTCCTGTCAGACGTTGTTTTACAGCCATACCATTCTTTCCGGCAAGCTCTTTATCAAACGAGCCCTCAATGCCGACCCGGGTACCTCCGTCGCCAAGATTAAGATATCCGATAGTTCTGGCAGCCAGCTCATTGTTGGGGAGGATCCGTCTGTTCTCAGCCTGTGCCATCAATCCTCCCTTATACTGACCTTCCCTGAAAATCGGCAGCTCCTTAAGCTTTTTAAGCGTCTCATAATCAACCCTCCTCTTGATAAGAAAATAGCGGTCACCTCTTTTCCGGGCATCAGTAATGGCAGATTTCCAGCCTTCAGCAGTCCTGACACCAAGGTATCTTGCAAGACCGGCTGAAAGGCCGTTAATCCCCGATGTCCATGTCTGCTGTGACATCCCGGTACTCCTGGTGTCCATATAAATTGTGTAATAGGGGATTGAACTTGCGAGAAGGCGGCCGTCATGTGCAAGGATATCTCCCCTGTCAGCCGGCAGTTCCGCTGTTGTGAAAACATACTTTTCGCTCATGGCCGACCATTTGCCATGCTCTATGGTTTGCAGGATGAGAATACGGATAAAAATTGCCAGTGCAGCAATTGCAAGCACAAAATAAAGAATGCCACCCCGGAATACTATATCGTCTCTTACAGCCATAATTCCTAGTTATCAATAAGGAGCTTGAAAGCCGGAGTTTTAAGCTCCTCCAGTTCAAGGCCTTTTTCCCTTACCATCTTATATACTTCCGATTGTCTGCTCACATACATCAGATCAGCCGAGGTTGAAAGAGATTCAGCCCTCAGCTCTTTCACTTCCCGCTGAATCCTGTTCATATCACGTGTAATCTTCTCGGCATGGAACCTGTTGGCTATATAAACAGCCGCAATGAAGGTCAGAAGCATTACATACCAGATATTCCTGAGAATGATCTTTGAAGTGATCCCCCCACTCAGTACCTCCTTCATGATGCTTCCTGTACTGATCTTCTTTCCGTTTTCACCTTCCTCCTTAGCCATTTCTCAGATTTTTTCAGCAATTCTTAATCTTGCACTTCTGGCCCTGGTATTTACGGCAATCTCATCTTCTCCGGGTGTTATTCCCTTCTTATTGAGAACTCTGAAAGGAACTTCCGGATTGCCGTAAAAATCTTTCTTTTCAATTCCTTCAAAATTGCCCGAACGCATGAAATTTTTCACAATCCTGTCTTCGAGAGAGTGATAAGTTATCACGACAAGCCGACCGCCGCTGTTCAGCATTTCAAGAGACTGAAGCAGCATTTCCTTCAGATTTTCAATTTCGTGATTCACAGCTATCCTCAAAGCCTGGAAGACTTTGGCATAGAATTTATGTTCCTGACGTACCGGAGCCAGCGAACGTATAGCAGAGACAAGGTCACCTGTACGGACAATGGGTTTTATTCTGGCTGACGTAACAATTGCCCTGGCAACAGAGCGTGAATTTGAAAGTTCGCCATATTCGGATAATATGCCGGAAAGATCCGATTCATCCGATTTTCTTATAATATCGGCCGCTGTAGTGCTGCCATCCCTGTTCATCCTCATGTCAAGCGGGGCATCGAACCTGAAGGAAAATCCCCTGTCCGGTTCATCAAACTGATGAAATGAGACTCCCAGATCGGCTATCAATCCGTCTATAGAGCTAATTCCATTAAATTTGAGGTTGTTCCTGAGGAACCTGAAATTCTGGTTAAGAAAAATGAATCGGCTGTCAGCGGGGATATTTACAGCAGCATCCTCATCCTGGTCAAATGCTATAAGCTTTCCCGAAGTCAGCCGGCTGAGAATTTCCCTTGAATGCCCCCCGCCTCCGAATGTTGCATCAACATATATACCGTCAGGGCGGATATTCAGCCCTTCAATACTCTTTTCCGGCATTGCAGGTATATGATAGACCATGGTTAATCGGAATCATTAATATCACCCAGAAACTCTTCCGTCTGATTCGCCAGATCTTCGGGCGTCATATCGGTTGAATGATAATTCTCAGCTGCCCATATCTCTATCTTTCCGTCCTGCCCGAGAAGAACCACATCCCGTTCAACACCGATAAGGTCGAGAAGCCTTCTCGGTAAAAGAAAACGATTATTGCTGTCAAGCTCCAGTTTGTCAGTGCCTTTATAAAAATTCCTGAGGAAATTACTATGGAGACGGTTGTATGGATTTATCTTTTTTCGTATCTTTTCAACCTGGCGGTTCCAGTCATCAGCGGAATAAAGTACCAGGCAGTTTACGAAAATATCTTTACGGACTATCAAATGATCGCGGGAATCAACAGGCAACTGCTTTATGAAATCCATAGGAAGTATGATCCTTCCCTTGGAATCAACCTTGCAATAATTTTCACCGATAAAGGTGGCCATGACTTTCTTGATTTCAATCAGGACGCTAAAATAAAGAAAAAATCTCCACTTTCCCCCACTTTCCTCCACTTTTTTATTTTAACATGTTAATAACTTTTATTAAACTCATCGGAAAGCCGCATGAATTCGAAACTCTGGTCTTAAAAAAAGTTATTAACAATAGGGCATAATAAACATAACCCTATCCCCAACCTCCCGCTGTCGCGCTCGTCTTCACCTAAGAAATGATTAAATAACGAAAACTATTGTAATTGTCTGGATTATATATAATTAACTTTCTCCTCCTTTCAAAGGAGGGGTGGCCAGACGCAGAAACCGTCGGACTTGCAGAAATATTAATTGTCTGGCCGGGGTGGTTAATTCAATTTTTTCGTTACTTTTATTTTAATGGATAACAAACACCTTTTTAACCGAAAAAGTCTCAAACCTCTCAGATCATATCTGAGAAGTAATTCCACTTCTGATGAGTCCGTTTTATGGAATCAACTTAAGTCAAAGAATCTTTAAAGAAGAAAGTCCAGAAGACAACAAAGGTCAACCACCCCGGCCGGGAATGCAGGATTGTAATCATATTATAATCAGCAATCCCGGCCACCCCTCCTTAAAAAAAGGAGGGGAAACTTTTGTTCGCAACAACCCTTAAGTTGACGGCTAGGGGGAAAAGTGGGAAGGGTTATAAATAATAAAGGGAAGGGATAAAGGTTTAAAAAATTACCAGGGGACAAGCTGTATTTTAAGTTTTTTTAAAATTTGATAATTTTACGCGATTTAAATGCAAGAAAATGGACGGACAGGGTGGAAATGAAGAAGTATTGCAGATTGATGTACAGAAAGTGCTGGAATCGAAGAATCCTTCACTTGCAAAGACGGTTCCTTCTTTTCTGATAAACTACCTCAAAAGGATAATTCATCAGGACGAGATCAATGAGCTTCTCCGGATGAACAGTCATCTGAAGGATGCCGGGTTTGTAAGGGCTACCCTTGACTACATGAAAACGACATACCGGGTATATGGCAGTGAAAATATTCCGGTAACCGGAAGATATATATTTGTTTCAAACCATCCTCTGGGAGGGCTTGACGGTCTGGTATTCATGAATGAATTATCGAAATATTATACAAACATCAAGTTCCCCGTAAATGATATACTAATGAATATTAAAAATTTATCGGGGTTCTTCCTTCCGGTAAATAAGCATGGAGGCCAGACAAGGGAGGCCATTAAACAGCTTGAAGACATATATGCATCAGATTGTCAGGTACTTTACTTTCCTGCAGGATTATGTTCACGTAAGAAAAAGGGGGTGATTAAGGATCTTGTCTGGCATAAAAGCTTTATTACAAAAGCAGTTCAGCACAAAAGGGATGTCGTTCCGGCATTTTTCTCGGGGAAAAATTCTGATTTCTTCTACAATCTGGCAAATATAAGGGCCTTCCTGCGAATAAAGGGGAATATAGAAATGCTTTATCTTCCCGATGAAATGTTCAGCCAGAAAGGCAAGGATATATCTCTGGTTTTCGGAAGAGCTATCCCGTGGCAGACCTTCGACAGTTCAAAATCACCTTCTGAATGGGCAGAATGGGTAAAATCCAGGTCTTATGAGCTGGAATCACTTATACTCCGGTAATACGGAATAAAAAAAATCCTAAATTGCACAGTTTTTTTCCGCAGAGTCAGAACTAACCCTATCGAAGAAGATGGAACCTGTCGTTGAACGTTTACCCCTTGATCAGATTATTGCAGAACTTACAAAAGAAAGGTTCCTCAGGAAGACCAACAATGCCGGTAACGAGGTATACATTTTTGATAACAATGATTCGCCTGTACTGATGCACGAAGTCGGCAGGGTCAGAGAGCTTACTTTCCGGCATGCCGGAGGAGGCACAGGTCATACGATCGACATAGATAAGTTTGATACAGCACCTGAAGATCCCCAGAAACAACTGATCGTCTGGGATCCTGAAAACAAGGAGATTGTCGGAGGCTATCGCTTTTACTTTCCTCTGAAAGGCTGTACAAACTGCGATATAACAAAACTAGCTTCTTCCGACTATTTCAGTTTCTCGTCAAAATTCCTCAAAAAATATTACCCCCATCTCATGGAGTTGGGGAGATCATTTGTTCTTCCTGAATATCAGTCCAGGGCAAGGGGAAGGAAGAGCCTTTATGCGCTTGACAATCTGTGGGACGGTCTTGGCGCACTTATCATTGAAAATCACCATATCAAATATCTTTTCGGGAAAGTTACAATGTATACTCACTTTAATCAGAATGCCAGGAATATGATACTGTTCTTCCTGAAAAGACATTTTGATGATCCCGATAATCTTGTTACACCGGTAGATCCTGCAAATATTGATATTCATGAAGATGAAATGAGGAAGATCTTTACCGGCCGGCGCTACAAGGATAATTACAAGATCCTGTCATCTGAAGTAAGAAAACTTGGAGAATCGATACCTCCGCTTATTAATGCCTATATGAACCTTTCACCGACGATGCGCACCTTCGGTACCTTTATCAATCATAAGTTCGGCAATGTAGAGGAAACAGGCATAATGATAACACTCAGGGATATCTATGTGGAAAAGATAAACAGGCATCTGGCCTCCTATAAGAAGGATTTCATGATAACCTGGTTCTCTCACGACAATCAGTAAGCTCTGGCTTTTCTTCCCTCAATAAAGTTGATGAAGGACTGGTTTGCGACCTTATTTCCTCCCGGAGTAGGATAATTGCCCGTAAAATACCAGTCGCCGGTATGACCCGGACAGGCTGTATGAAGTCCCTCAATGGACTGGAAAACTATTTCAACTTCAGCTTTTATTTCTTCAGATTTCAGCATGGCAGCAATTTTCCTTGATATCTCTTCAGGGCAGAAAGGCTTATAAATTTCCCTGACAAGATTCCTTATTCCGGTAACAGGCTTCTCCATTTCTGCTTTTGCATCCTCATAAATCATTCCGATAATATGCTCCCTTCCCGTATCTTTCAGCAGTTCTACAGCCGCCCTGAAAGCGATAAGATCGCCAAGCCTTGCCATGTCAATTCCATAACAGTCCGGATAGCGTATTTGCGGGGAAGATGATACAACAACTATCTTTTTCGGTTCAAGCCTGTCAAGGATCTTAATAATACTCATTTTAAGAGTGGTGCCTCTCACAATTGAATCGTCAATCACAACAAGGTTATCTTGTCCCCTTCTTATGACGCCGTATGTAACGTCATATACATGTTCCACGAGATCATCCCGTGCCGAATCCTGGGTAATGAAAGTCCTGAGTTTTACATCTTTGACGGCGATCTTTTCCACTCTGGGACGGTGATTGATTATCCCGGCAAGCTGGTCCCTTGTAAGGCTGGCAGCGTTTCCGGATATGGCATCTATCTTTGACTGGTTCAGATAATCCTCCACACCCTTTATAAGTCCATAAAATGCACTTTCAGCAGTATTTGGAATATATGAAAATACAGTATTGTCGGTATCATAATTAACTGCCCGCAGAACGGGATGAGTAAGCAATTCCCCGAGCTTTTTTCTTTCACGGTAAATAGTCTTATCCGTCCCCCTCGAGAAATATATGCGTTCAAAAGAACATTTTCGCGGTTCAGTTTCTTCTTTAATCCTTTCTATAGATATATTCCCTGCAGCTTTAATTATCAGTGCATGTCCCGGCGGAAGTTCATTTACACCATCAGTCCTTATATTGAAAATAGTCTGGATGACAGGTCTCTCTGAAGCAACTACAACTACCTCATCATCTATGTAATAAAAGGCAGGTCTTATACCGGCTGGATCTCGTACAACAAATGCGTCACCATGACCGGTCATTCCTGCCATTGCATATCCGCCATCCCAGTTACGGCTGGCTTTCTGCAGAACAGTCACCAGGTTGATATCCCTCTCAACCATAAGTGAAACTTCTTTTTTGGAATATCCCTGTTCCCTGTAAAGCCTGAACAGCCTGTCATGCTCCTCATCAAGGCGATGTCCAACGTTCTCCAGTATTGTAACTGTATCGGAAAAATCCACGGGATTCTGACCCAGATCGACGAGGTTATTGAAAACCTCGCTTACATTTGTCAGATTAAAATTACCTGCCATCACGAGGTTTCTTGACCTCCAGTTATTCTCACGGCTCACGGGATGGACATAGTCTATCTTGTAGTTGCCATATGTTCCGTACCTCAGATGCCCGAGGTAAATATCACAGATAAATGGAACTTTCTCCTTTATCAGATCCGCATCAGGTGCCGTTTTAATATCCTGATGAAGGGATTTTTCAATCCCGTCATATATTATCCCGAATATTTCCTTGATGGGATCTGACTTGTTTGATCTTTGTCTGAATATATACTGGTTTCCCGGAGCGACATTAAGTTTGATGCCTGCAATTCCGGCGCCGTCCTGACCCCTGTTATGCTGTTTTTCCATCATCAGGTACATCTTCCTCAGCCCGTAACTCCAGGTTCCGTATTTACCAAAATAGTAGCCTAACGGCTTGCGTAGTCTCAACAGTGCAATGCCGCATTCATGTTTAATATTATCACTCATGATTAATTCCGGGTCACTCCCGGGTAATTAATTACAGCCGGAACAGGATACGCATTAGGGAACTCCCGCCGGATAGCCATCAGGTCCTTGTAAAGCTCGGTTTTGGTTCTGTAATCCCCTGCCCTTATCATGAAATAACCGGGCTCCTGGTATTGAGCATAGGAAATTATCCCGGGGAATTTATTTATGAATTCTGCTCTTGCCCGCGCAGATTCTTCACGTGCATTTCTTACTGAACTGTAATATATCTGTATCCTGAAGCCCTGGATACCCCTTGTACCTTCCATGGTTCTGAGTCGCCCGTTTGCAAGGATCGACCGGCTGATAAGGGAATCTATCCCCAGGTCCTGTGAGATTGTAAGGGCTCCGCAGTTCTTCTCATCCTGCCGTTTCAAAAGATCAGCAGTTCTCATAAATTCCTGAGACCTGCAAACACCTGCTGTGATAAACAGCAAAATCAATATCGTTAAAGCATTTCTTATCATCCTTTTATAATCTATTCCAGCGCCTCAGCCAGTTCGTCTGTCATCTCCAGATTATGGTATACATTCTGTATATCATCGTCGTCCTCAAGGGCTTCAATGAACTTCAATACTTTTTTCGCTGATTCAACATCCAGCTTTTTTGTATCATTTGGTATCCTCTTCAACCTTGATTCTTCAGGTTCTATACCCATTTCTCCAAGTTTCCTGCTAACACTTCCGAAATCTTCCTTGGGACAGGTTATTGTAACCGTATCATCATCGACCTCGAAATCTTCGGCTCCTGCATCTATCATTGCCAGTTCCAGGTCGTCAAGATTCAGATCATCCTCCCTTGTAATTGTAAATATTCCTTTCCGGTCGAATACATAACTTAGTGAACCGTTTGTGCCAAGATTACCTCCATACTTATTGAATGCCGATCTGACGGATGCAACAGTTCTGTTGTTATTATCTGTCAGAGCCTCAACAAAAACAGCTATCCCGTGAGGTGCATAGCCTTCAAATGAGGTTTCAAGATAACTGACCGATTCGGAACCGACAGCCTTTTTAATTGCCCTTTCAATGTTATCTTTCGGCATATTGGCGCCTTTGGCATTCTGAATTGCCAGCCTGAGCCTGGAATTGGAATCAGGATCACCTCCGCCTTCCCTTGCCGCAATAATTATCTCCTTGATAATCTTCGTGAAGATCTTTCCCCGTCTGGCATCAGCAGCCCCCTTCTTTCTCTTGATCGTAGACCATTTATTGTGACCTGACATACAATATGTTTTAAAGGTTTGAGATTGCAAAATTAAATATTTCTTTAATACATCATTCACGTTATGTACTTTTGTAAGCCGAAATATTTAAATCGGCGTCCGGCGTGAGGCGTCCGGCGTGAGGCGTGAGGCGTGAGGCGTGAGGCGTGAGGCAGGCGGTGAGTTCTTGCTCTGCGCCCTGTGCTCTGTGCCCTGAGCCCTGTGCTCTGTGCCCTGAGCCCTGTGCTCTGTGCTCTGCGCCAAAAGTGGGGGTGGCAGTAATACTTTTAAAATGAACAAAAACCTGTATATAGAGACTTATGGCTGTCAGATGAATATAGCTGACAGTGAGGTTATTGCATCTGTAATGGCAGAACACGGATACAGCCAGGTTCAGGATATTACCCGGGCAGGGATCATTCTGATAAATACCTGTTCAATCCGCGAAAATGCAGAACAGAAGATTTGGAACAGGCTGAAGGAGATAAGAAGTCTGAAAAGGAAAAACAGGAAAATTATCGTAGGACTTACCGGATGTATGGCTGAAAGATTGAAGGAAGAACTTCTTGAAAAGGAACTGATAATAGATATTATTGCCGGGCCGGATGCATACAGGGACCTGCCTGCTCTTGCAAAGGAAGCCGAAAACGGACGTAAAGCCGTAAATATAACTCTGTCCCGTTGTGAAACATATTCCGATATTTCGCCGGCTTACGACGAAAACGGTGGTATCAGCGCCTTCATTCCCATAATGAGGGGCTGTAACAACATGTGTTCCTACTGTGTGGTCCCTTATGTAAGAGGTGCGGAAAGAAGCCGTGATCCCGATTCAATCCTGAAGGAAGCAGGTGACCTTGTCCGCAGGGGATTCAGGGAAATAACACTTCTGGGACAGAATGTAGACTCCTATAAGTACATATCCGGAAATCAGGTGACTGAATTTCATCACCTTATTGAAAAGGTTGCTATGACAGACAGATTACTGAGGGTACGGTTTACTACATCACACCCCAAGGATATTTCTCAAGAGTTATTAAGAACCATAGCCCGCAATGAAAACATCTGCAGACATATTCACCTTCCTGTTCAAAGCGGGAGCAGCCGGATACTGCAACTTATGAACCGCGGCTATACACGGGAGGATTATTTTTCACGGATCAGTGCGATCAGGAACATAATTCCTGATTGTTCCATATCCACCGATATTATTACAGGATTCTGTACCGAGACGGAGGAGGATCATGAAGAGACTCTCTCACTGATGAAATGGGCTGAATTCGATTTTGCATATATGTTCAGGTACAGTGAGAGGCCGGGGACCAGGGCAGCAAGAAGGCTGAAGGATGATGTTCCTGAAGAGATAAAACTAAGAAGACTCAATGAAATAATCTCCCTTCAGAATTCCTTGTCAAAAAAATCCAAAAGACATGATATTGGCAAAGTTTTTGAGGTACTTACAGAAGGTTTTTCGAAGAGATCTGCTGATTCTCTGACCGGAAGGACATCTCAGAACAAGGTTGTTGTATTCCCCGGCTCAGGTAAAAAGAAGGGTGATTATGTTAATGTCCTGATTGAAGATTGTACTTCGGCAACATTGAAGGGACGGATCATTTAAAAGATATTTATTGGATATGAATTTGTTTCAGTTTAACTTGCAGTACCAAATATTACAACCTCAAGAATGTATTTGCGCATATCAGTTTTAATACTCCTGTCATTTTTAACCTTCAGCACCCCATATGCTCAGAAGGGCGGAAAGAAAATTATCATAACAGGTACGGTTCTTGATGAAAACAACAATCCTGCCGCTCAGGCTGAGATATTCGCCGATGGCGAAAGCACAGGGAATTTTACAGGTTACCAGGGCAGGTTCAAAATCAGGGTTCCTTCTGATATTAAAGTTATTTCGGCATTCTCCGAAACACTGGGATATGGCGAAACCGAAATAAACGGCCGCTCTGACCTTACTCTGAAGCTTGACAAGTCGGCATCAAAAGGTCAGGCAGGCAATACCGGAAAAACCGGAACCGTAGATCTCAGTCCCGGCGCTTCAAAAAAGATGAATACCTATACGGACATTTACCAGATGATAAGACATGAAGTGACAGGAGTTGTTGTTTCGGGCAGAAGTATAATGGTTCAGGGTCCAAACTCCTTTTTCGGAAGCTCACAACCACTCTTTGTGGTCAATGGTGTAAGGGTTAACAGTATTGACAATATTAATCCCCTGGAGGTTAAATCTATTAAGCTCCTCAAAGGTTCGGCTGCGAATATTTACGGAAATGACGGAGCTAACGGAGTAATAGTAATTGATCTTCAGAGTTCAGCAGATAAAAACAACCAAAAAAAATAAAAACATGCCTTACAGAATTTTAGCTATTATCCTGGCGTCACTTATGATGTGGCCGGTCATATCCGCCCAGAAAGAAACGAAAAAGTTCTTCGTCACAGGTGTTGTTCTGGATTCAGAAAAGAATCCGGTTGAAGGTGCCATTATTCTTATTGATAATAAATATACAAATAAGTCAACCGACAATAAAGGTTCCTTCAGGGTGAAGGTCGGGAGGGATGCGGAGCTGATTTCAGTTGTCACACCTGACAAGGGTATCGGCGAAGCGCTGATAGATGGAGAAAAAATCCTGAATATCACTCTCAGACCTGGAACAGCGCCTTCACAATCAGGCACTACCGCTACCCCACGGGAAGAAGAGAAAGTTGACATAGGGTATGGGTCAATAAGGAAGAAAGATCTTACAACCCCGGTAAACCAGCTGGATGTCAGGAATTCCAGGTATTCAACCTATACAAATATTTATGAGATGCTTAAAGGGGCTGTACCGGGAGTTCAGGTATCCGGAACGAAAATCACCATTCAGGGAGCTGGTTCTTTAATGATGAGCACTGATCCCCTGTTTATTGTCGACGGTAATGAGGTAGGCTCAATAAGTGATATACCGCCTTCACAGGTTGAGTCAGTACAGGTCCTCAAAGGAGCTTCTGCATCAATTTATGGCTCCAGGGGTGCAAACGGGGTAATCCTAATAAAGCTTATCGGAGCAAATACAAGAAGATAAGATCATTCCTTTTTCTTCCTGAAGTCGATCATCAGTTCATGAAGCTGTTTTTCTGAAACCGGTGCCGGTGTATCAAGCATTACATCCCTTCCTGCATTATTTTTTGGGAATGCAATAAAGTCACGGATTGAATCCTGGCCTCCGAACATAGCCACCAGCCTGTCGAAACCAAATGCTATTCCTCCATGCGGGGGAGCCCCGTATCTGAAAGCATTCATAAGAAATCCGAACTGCTCCACTGCCTCCTCGTCAGTGAATCCCAAAGCTTTGAACATCAGTTTCTGAAGTGAAGAATCATGTATCCTGACAGATCCTCCGCCGATCTCCACCCCGTTAATAACCAGGTCATATGCATTTGCACGTACTTTTCCCGGATCAGTTTCCATCAGAGGAATATCTTCCGGTTTTGGCGATGTGAAAGGATGGTGCATTGCAAAAAATCGTTTTTCTTCCTCATTCCACTCAAGCAAAGGAAAATCAACAACCCAGAGTGGCATGTAATTGTCTCTTTTTCTCAGCCCAAGCCTGTTCCCCATCTCCAGTCTGAGCTCTGATAATGCTGAGAGGGTTTTTATTCTCTCCCCGGAAATTACCAGTATAAGGTCCCCCTGGCCGGCCCCCGTCTTTTCAGCCCAGATTTCAAGATCTTCCCGGGAATAAAACTTGTCAACCGATGATCTCAGAGTGCCATCATTACCATATCTCAGATAAATAAGTCCTTTAGCCCCGATCTGAGGTCTTTTTACAAAATCTGTAAGTTCATCAATCTGTTTCCTCGTATAATCAGCACAACCTGAGACACATATCGCGCCCGTGAATTCAGAAGTATCAAAAACTGAAAAACCATGACCTTTAACTACTTCAGTAAGATCATAAATTTTCATTCCAAAGCGGAGATCCGGCTTATCAGTACCATACAGTTCCATAGCCTCAGCGTAGGATATTCTCCTGAACGGTTCAGTGAAACTGATATTTTTTATTTTATTGAAAAGGTACTTTATCAGTCCTTCAAAAGTATCAAGTATTTCATCCCTTGTCATGAATGACATTTCGCAGTCGATCTGTGAAAACTCGGGCTGACGGTCAGCCCGGAGATCCTCATCCCTGAAACATCTGACAATCTGAAAGTATCTGTCAAATCCTGCGACCATAAGAAGCTGTTTGAGGGTCTGCGGTGATTGTGGCAGGGCATAGAAAGTACCCGGCTGCATTCTGCTCGGTACAATAAAATCCCTGGCCCCTTCAGGTGTCGATTTGATCAGAAAAGGAGTCTCAACTTCAATAAATTCTTTCGAATCCAAATATTTACGTACTTCCTGAGCCATCCTGTGACGCAGTATTAAATTGTTTTTTACCGGGGCTCTTCTCAGGTCAAGATAACGGTATTTCATTCTCAGTTCGTCACCTCCATCTGTCTCCTCTTCAATTGTGAACGGCGGCAGTTCGCTTGGATTGAGAATGTTGATTTCTGACACTTCAATCTCGATGTCTCCTGTGGGTATTTTCGGGTTTTTATTGCTCCGTTCCTTAACCCTGCCTTTTGCCTGTATCACAAACTCACGCCCGGTCTTTCTTGCCTTCTCACAGAGAGAAGCATCGGTTTCCATATTGAAAACAAGCTGAGTTATCCCGTATCGGTCGCGAAGATCAGTAAATGTCATACCCCCGAGATCTCTTGATTTCTGGATCCATCCGCATAATATGACGTCTTTACCGGCATCATTTAAATTAAGTTCCCCGCATGTATGTGTCCTGTACATTTTCTTCTTTTTATGATCCACAAAAATAAAAATATTATGACTGTAAGCAGTCCGGGTCTCTCTATTTCTTCATACATTTAAAGTGTGCAATAACTTTATATGCAGACAGCAAGACACGAGAAATACATGAAAGCTGCCCTGGAAGAAGCAGAAAAAGCATTTAACAGGCAGGAGGTGCCTGTAGGCGCAGTAATCGTATGCAGGGATACTATTATTGCCAGGGCACATAATCTTAATGAGACATTAAAAGATCCGACCGCCCATGCGGAAATGCAGGCAATCACTGCTGCCACAAACTGGCTGGGAGGAAAATACCTGACAGATTGTATTATTTATGTGACAGTTGAACCATGTGCAATGTGTGCAGGGGCAATCGGATGGAGCCAGGCTGCAGGACTGGTTTACGGTGCATCCGATCCGAAAAAAGGTTATACAGGAGTTTTAGGGGGTCTGCTCCACCCAAGAACCGTCGTATTAAAAGGAATACTCGAAACCGAATGCAGTGAAATTATGGTAAGGTTCTTTAAGAAAAAAAGATTAAGTTTATAAAAAATTCTTATATGACCTTCGATAACACTAAACAGATAATCAGTATCAGGATCAGATTATTTATTGCAACTGTCCTGATACTTGCCTACCTGGCGGTTACCTACCTTATCGGACGTATAAAATTTCCGGTCCTTGGCCTGAGTGAAACCGCCTGGACAATTATTCTTATTGCAATTTATCTTATCATTTTTTTCATCCCCATTATGCTGAACCATCAGTTCATTTCATATTCGGATGATGATGAAAACATTGTAATTAAATATTTCAATGCAGGTATCGGAGGAGGGAAAAAGAATTCAATCAAGATTTATAAAACTGCTTTTGCCGGATATAAAACCGAATCAAGGCTTTTCGGACTCGATAAGAGCCTTATTCTTTACCAGAAGGTAGGTCAGAACGTAGCGAAATACCCACCTGTACACATCAGTGCCCTAAGCAAAGAACAGAGGAACAAACTTATCAAATCTCTGAATGATCATATCCCTGCCATATGATTTAATTCAGGGCAGAATATGAGTTAAATCATTTTTAATGAGGAAACTATGTCTCAGTTTTGCATCAAATAACAAGTTGGCAGTAAACAGTTGGCAGTTGGCAGGAAGAACCATTTGCCAACTGCCTTTTGCCAACTGCCAACTATTGAAGTTGTGGTTGCTCTTTGCCAACTGCCAACTGCCAACTGCCAACTTATAAATTGAATAATGATAATTAGTCGCATTACATAAAACTAACTAAATATTTACAAAATGAACGTAGACAAAATCTTGAACAACCTCGAGAAAAAGCATCCGGGAGAGGTTGAATATCTTCAGGCAGTAAGGGAAGTTCTCGAGTCTATCGAGGAGGTATATAATGAAAATCCCCAGTTTGAATCTGCAAATATCATCGAACGCATCATTGAGCCTGACAGGGTGATAATGTTTAAAGTACCCTGGGTTGATGATGAAGGAAATGTAAAAGTTAACCTTGGTTACAGAGTTCAGTTTAACAATGCTATAGGCCCATATAAGGGAGGTCTGCGCTTCCATCCGAGCGTAAATCTGTCAATCCTCAAATTCCTTGGATTTGAACAGATATTCAAGAATGCACTTACAACCCTTCCGATGGGCGGAGGTAAAGGAGGCTCAGATTTTGATCCCAAAGGGAAATCAAATGCCGAGGTAATGAGATTCTGTCAGTCATTCATGCTGGAACTCTGGAAATATATTGGTCCGGAAACAGATGTTCCGGCAGGTGACATAGGAGTCGGTGGCCGTGAAATAGGATATCTGTATGGTATGTATAAAAGGCTTAAGGGAGATCATACCGGGGTGCTTACAGGAAAAGGGAGTAACTGGGGCGGATCGCTGATCAGGCCGGAAGCCACGGGCTTCGGAGCAATATATTTTGTTCAGGAAATGCTTGCTGCAAGGAAAGAGACAATAAAGGGCAAAACAATTTCCATTTCAGGCTTCGGAAATGTGGCCTGGGGCGCAGCGCTTAAGGCAACAGAACTCGGAGGTAAAGTTGTCACAATATCAGGCCCCGACGGCTATGTGTACGATCCTGACGGAATATCGGGAAAGAAGATCGATTATATGCTTGAGCTGCGCTCATCAAACCAGGATATTGTCAAACCTTATTCATATGTCTTTGAAGGTGCTGAATTTCATGCGGGGAAAAAGCCATGGGAAGTAAAGGTCGATATTGCTCTTCCATGTGCAACCCAGAATGAACTTAACGGACAGGATGCCGCCAGATTGCTCGAAAACAGTGTGATGATGGTTGCTGAAGTATCAAATATGGGATGTACTCCCGATGCGGTTGAAACATTCATCAGAAACAGTATTATGTTTGCTCCCGGGAAAGCGGTCAATGCTGGCGGGGTTGCAACATCAGGACTGGAAATGACTCAGAATGCAATGAAAATGAGATGGAACCAGCAGGAAGTCGATGGCAGACTCCACGAAATTATGAAGAACATTCATGAACAGTGCTGCCGGAACGGGAAACAGGCTGATGGCTATATCGACTATGTTAAAGGAGCTAATATTGCAGGATTCCTGAAAGTTGCAAACTCAATGCTTGATATGGGAGTAATATAATAAACTCACACCCTTTAAATCCCCCTCTCTCCGTCATTCGGCTTAAAGAGGGGGATTTTTTTTGTTGAACCTTTCAACATTTATTATATTTACATATCTCATTTCGCTGTATATGCCTGAAAATATTTTACTGAAGCATAAAATTGCTTTAGGCCTTATTCCCGGAATAGGTGATATAAATGCAAGGAAACTTGTTGCACATCTCGGAAGCGTTGAGGCTGTTTTCAGTGAAGCATACAGGAATCTTGTCAAAATACCCGGAATAGGACCTGAACTGGCTAAAGCAGTTTCTGACCACTCCTACCTTGAAGCAGCTGAACGGGAATCTGAGTATGTCACAAAGAATAATATCCTTACGTATTTTTATCTTGATGATGATTATCCGTTTCGTCTGAGACAGTGCGAAGATTCCCCTGTTGTATTTTTCTTTAAAGGAAACTGTGATCTTAATACATCAAGGATACTCAGTGTCGTAGGGACAAGGAATGCTACTCCCCGGGGGAAAGAATTATGTGATAAGATAATCGGAGGACTTGCATCTGACAATCCTGGTCTTATCATTGTCAGCGGGCTTGCTTATGGAATTGATATTACTGCTCACAAATCGGCTCTTGCAAATAACCTTCAGACTATTGCTGTTCTCGGTCATGGTTTTAAAACAATATACCCTTCGGCACACTGGTCCATAGCAACAACTATAATAAAAAAAGGAGGGCTCCTCAGCGATTTCCTGTCTGATGCACTTCCGGAAAGAAATAATTTCATTAAGAGGAACCGTATTATTGCCGGCCTCTCGGATTCAACACTTATTGTGGAATCCGGAATAAAAGGCGGTGCCCTGATAACTGCCGATATAGCCGCATCCTATAACCGCGATGTACTGGCAGTCCCGGGACGGCCGGAAGACCAGTGGTCGGCCGGGTGTAATAACCTCATTAAAAATAATAAGGCAGCACTCGTTGAATCATATCGCGATGTTGAGTATTTTCTTAACTGGATCCCTGAACACTCGAAGCCTTCAATCCAGAGAACCCTTTTTTCAGAACTCGATCCGAATGAGAAATTAATCTACGAATCTGTTTCATCGCAGGGAGAAATCTCTATTGATTCTCTCTGCAGATCACTCAACATCCCTGTATTCAGACTTTCTGCAATCCTTCTCCAGATGGAACTGAAAGGTCTGGTCAAATGTTATCCGGGTAATATTTACAGGATAAGTTAGGACTTCTAAAATATCTGTGTCGGTTTTTAACTAATTCAATCTATTTTAACCATTGATTTTAAGAAATTAAAAAATAATGCCATTATAGAAAAAATTATAAACCTTTTTACATATAATATCTATTGTTTTTCTATTTTTGGCGTTCGTTAAACTATAAAACTAAACTTTATATGGATCCAAGAGTACAGCAGTTCATGGCGATGATAAAAGCCAGAAATCCCGGGGAGAATGAATTTCATCAGGCAGTTCAGGAAGTATCTGAATCGCTTATACCTTTTATTGAAGATAATCCGAAATACAAACATGCAAAGATCCTTGAAAGGATCGCTGAGCCCGAAAGGACAATAATTTTCAGGGTACCATGGCTCGATGATAAGGGTGATATCCAGATCAACCGTGGCTTCAGGATAGAGATGAACAGTGCCATTGGCCCATATAAAGGCGGATTAAGATTCCATCCTACAGTAAACCTCGGTATTTTAAAGTTCCTTGCATTTGAACAGGTATTCAAGAACAGTCTTACCACTCTTCCCATGGGAGGCGGCAAAGGGGGTTCCGACTTTGATCCCAAAGGGAAATCCGATAATGAAGTGATGCGCTTCTGCCAGAGCTTCATGACAGAGCTCTTCCGCCATATTGGAGCCGATACGGATGTACCGGCCGGTGACATTGGCGTCGGAGGCCGGGAAATAGGATTTCTTTTCGGCCAGTATAAAAGACTTAAAAATGAATTCACAGGAGTTCTGACCGGCAAGGGTATTGAATGGGGTGGCTCACTCATCAGGCCCGAAGCAACCGGTTACGGTGTTACATATTTCGCAGCAGAAATGCTATCAACCCGGGATGAGTGTATAAAAGGAAAAACAGTCTGTATATCGGGTTCAGGAAACGTTGCCCAGTACGCAACAGAAAAGGTAACACAGCTTGGCGGCAAAGTGGTGACATCCTCCGATTCCAACGGATTTGTCTATGATCCTGATGGGATTGATCCGGAAAAGCTTAAGTTCATTATGGAACTAAAGAATGTAAAAAGAGGAAGAATAAAAGAGTATGCCGACAAATATCATGTTGAGTATTTTGAAGGAAAAACACCATGGGGAATAAAATGTGATATTGCAATGCCAAACGCTACACAGAACGAGATTGACGAGGAAGATGCAAAAATCCTCGTAAAAAACGGATGCATCTGCGTTGCTGAAGGAGCTAATATGCCTTCAACTCCCGGAGCTGTCGAAGTATTCCTGAAGGCTAAGATCCTGTATGGCCCGGGCAAAGCTGCTAATGCAGGTGGTGTGGCTACTTCAGGACTTGAAATGACCCAGAATTCAATGAGACTGCCATGGTCGCGCGAAGAAGTCGATGAAAGACTTCATACAATCATGAAAAATATCCATGCCACCTGTGTAAAATTCGGCACAGGGGATGATGGGTTCATTAATTATGTAAACGGAGCTAATATTGGCGGATTCGTTAAAGTAGCCAATGCCATGATAGCTCAGGGATTAGTCTGATGCAACTCATAGATACACATACTCATCTTTATTTAAAGGAATTTGACAACGACAGGGAAGAAGTTGTAAGAAGGGCTGTCAGTAGCGGGGTCGGCAAACTCCTGATGCCAAATGTAGATATTGAGACAATAGAACCAATGCTTTCGGCTGCAGAAAGATTCAGGGATATTTGCTTTCCTATGATCGGCCTGCATCCTACTTCTGTTAAAGAAGATTATAGCCCTCAGCTTGATGAAATTATCAGAATGGCTTCTACGGGCAGATTCATTGCTGTAGGTGAGATAGGAATAGATCTTTACTGGGACAAAACTCATCTGGCCGAACAGATAATAGCTTTCAGGAGACAAATTGAGTATGCAGTGAACACCGGACTTCCTGTTGTGATCCATTCCAGGAATTCAATAAATGATGTATTCTCTGTTCTTGAAGAATTTGCAGGTTCAAAACTTACCGGCGTCTTACATGCATACTCTGCTGATCATAAGTCTGCACGGAAAGCCGTAAAGATGGGTTTTATGCTGGGTATTGGAGGCCCGCTCACTTATAAGAATTCTATGCTGGGGAGCATTTGTAAAGAGGTGGGATTACAGAATATTGTCCTTGAAACCGATTCTCCATATCTTACACCCGTACCTTACAGAGGAAAACGTAATGAGAGTTCGTATATTTGTATCATAAACAGAAAGCTTGCTGAAATATTTGAAATGAGTGAGGAAGAGACTGCTTCTATAACATTCGAAAACTCCTGCAGGCTTTTCAATTTATGATCAAATGGCTAAACGGGGAAAAGAGACTTCAGTCCTGATAATCTATACAGGCGGTACCATCGGCATGGTGCATGACAGGCAAACCGGCTCGCTGGTACCTATCGATTTTAAACACATTACCGATCATGTACCGGTAATCGGCAATTTTGGTTTCGACCTTCAGTCGGTTTCATTTGATCCGGTAAAGGATTCTTCCAATATTGATCCTGATATCTGGGTCAAGCTGGCTGAAACGATTGAAAAGAATTATGACAATTTCGACGGATTTGTCGTTCTGCATGGTACCGACACAATGGCATACACTGCTTCAGCCCTGAGCTTCATGCTTGAAAATCTGGCAAAACCAGTTATATTCACCGGATCACAGTTACCGATTGGTCTTCCGCGGACCGATGGCAGGGAGAATCTTGTTACCTCTCTCGAGATTGCCGCTGCTTCAAAAAATGGTTCTCCGGTTGTGCCTGAGGTCTGTATATATTTTGATAATGAACTTACTCGCGGGAACAGGACCACCAAATTCAGTGCAGAGCATTTTGACGCTTTCAATTCTCCGAATTATCCGCCACTTGCTCTTGCCGGTTTACATATTAAATACAATGAGAACCTTATCCATTATCCGGCAGGAACAAGAAAATTAAAAGTCAACAAATCATTTGACAATAATGTCGCCATACTTAAGCTGTTTCCCGGGATTAACCGCCATTTTGTTGAAGCAGTGATCAACACGAAAGGACTAAGAGCCCTGATCATTGAGACTTTCGGATCAGGTAATGCCCCGACACATGAATGGTTCCTGGATGATCTGAAATCATTCATCCGGAAAGGAGGGATAATTTTCAATGTCACCCAGTGTCACGGAGGGAGTGTTGAAATGGGATTGTATGAGACCAGCCGTGAAATGATGGCTGCCGGTGTTGTGAGCGGAAAAGATATCACATCAGAGGCATCGGTAACCAAGTTAATGTTACTGCTGGGCAGTTGCAGCACCAGGGAAGAGATTATTGATTGTCTTGGGAAACCTATTGCAGGGGAAATCTCATAGCAGGGTTTTTTACAAAATATTTTGTAATTTGCGCCGCCGTAAAATGGAAGAATAATGAGACAGCCCTCCTTCGCCAAGGCTACGGAGGGCGAATCCCTCCTTCGCTACATCCTTCGCCAAGGCTACGGATGTCAAAGAAAGCTACGGAGGGCAAATCCCTCCTTCGCTAAAGCTACGGAGGGCGAAGGGAGAGATGCAGGAGTGGTTTAACTGGCCCGCCTGGAAAGCGAGTGTACTCCAAAAGGGTACCGGGGGTTCGAATCCCCCTCTCTCCGCAACTTCAAATTACTCCCGTCAGCCGGCAAGCTGACGGGTTTTTGTTTTTAATCAGGCCGAGCCAGGCTCGCCTGAGCGAGGACAGATTAAAAACAAAAACCCCAATGAGCAAAGCGAATTTGGAGTAATTTGAAGTTGCAGGGATCCCCCCTTAGGGATCACCGAAGGTAATCCCCCTCTCTCCGCCATTATTTTTTTAATCCATTGTATTTATGATCTTTGCAATGGATTTATTTTATTTACATATATAATTACATACAGTTTATAGATAAAACCCATCCCATTTTCAATGTGTAATACCAAAATTTTTATTAAAAATTATGGCAATATCTAAGTATATTGTGAGGATTTGGGATAAAATGTTAAATATAAGAAAATCATTTCTTATTTTTATAATCTAATACACCTGACTCATAATCTGGGGATCGCTGGTTCGACCCCAGCTGGACCCACTCAAAATCAAGAAGTTACAACCTTAAAGATTGTACCTTTTTTTGGTGCCAGTTTGGTGCCAGGTTTTGAGTGAAATCCGTTTACATATAAACGAAAGATCAGCGTATTATTCCATCAATCTTTCTTATTAATACCTGATCCCCACCGGTCATTCGCTAAAGTCTTCAATGACATTAAGACATTAAATGATTTCCACGGTGAAATTTCCAATTCTGATTGATTATAGTGGGTCCTTATTCACATATTGAGCCAGCTTTTCTAAAGTTGATATAGTGCCGGCTTCATTATCTTCAGGACGAATACCTGATGGAATATTTGTAAATAAAAATGTCACCCTTGTGCCATTCTCTATTGCTTCCAATGTAACTTCCATAGTCATCTCGCCTGAAAAAGCAGGATCGTTAGAATCGAAGTTTATTGCTTGAACGATTTTTTTATTGGGAATAAGTTCCACAAACCTAACAATGAATCTGTCTTCCTTTTCGGTGGTCTTTCCGTGAGATTCTTTTTCGGATTGAGGATAATATAGTGACATTTGATAACTTCCTCCTACTTTAGGATCAAAATTATGCACTTTCCCAGTCATCTCACCTGGTGCAAGCCATGATTCAAGGGCGGCCGGATTAATAAATGCCTCATAGAGTTCTTCCAGAGACGCTTTGATATCCCTTGAATTCTGAGTTGAGTTCTTCATTCTGATTTTACATTCAGTTTCGTATTATCAACTGTCAGGGATTTCGGGTTCAACCAGTTTCTTCAGCTTATCCAGTGAGTCCTGCCATCCTAAATAGCACATTTCTATTGGGATAGCAGATGGGATACCCTCCTGAGTAACTTTAAGCTCAGTCCCGCATGAAACCTTTTTAAGCCAGACTGAGGTCTGCATCTCTCCGGGCAAATTCGGATCGTCAAACTTATCATTATATTTAATGAACTCGTTCGGCTTAATTTCCAGAAATTTGCCTCTAAAAGAGCTGCTGTTTCCGGTTGTAAAGTTAATAAATGACATCTTGTAACTTCCTCCGACTTTAAAATCCATATGATGAATCACACCTAAATATCCATACGGAGGAATCCACCATGAAAATGCATAAGGGTCTTCAAAGGCACGATAAACCTTTTCGGGAGTAGCTTTTAGCACCCTATGTAATGTTACACTATTCTCTGACATTTTATTAAGCTTAAATGTTTAATAATATATTTCAGCTCATCAAGGTTCCTGAAGGTATCTTAAAATCTTTCATTGGTAGACCTTCAAACAGGAATACCGAAAAATGACAACTACGTATTAAACTACGTATTAAAATACGTAGTTTAATACGTAGTTTTATTTAGCTGTTAATTTGAATTTTTCCAGGAATAGGAATGAGGCCAGTCTGCTGTAGCTGTTGGAGTAGAGATATGGCAGGCATTACATCCCGTACTTTTTTCCGGACTTACTCCCCCGTGTTTTTCATTGAATTCGCTGAGTTCATCTTGGACACCACGGGAATTATCTTGGCACACACCGCAACTGCCAATGGTTTTGATTCTGGATGTGAATCCCTGATACTGTTTGGACTGATAATCGTCCCGGGAACAGGCAGGTTCTCCGGACCAGGGTACGCGTCCGGCAGCAATTGTACCTGCAACATCAGCCATATTTCCGTGGCATTCGGTGCAATTGCCGTCCGGCGATGTATGTTTAATACTCCTTGAACATTTTGTGGTTGCGCCGGGGTGGCAGTCATAGCAACCTATCCCTGTTCTGGATGCATGTGAATCATGTATTGCACGTGAAAGATACATCTCAGAACCGGTATTTATCCCCAGCGCAGGATCGGGATGGCAGGAAGCGCACAAAACCGGCTGTGCTGAAGGATTTGAGAAATTGGTTCCATTCTCGGAATCATGCTCTGCCAAAATAGCATCAAATGCATTGGTCCCATGGCACTTCGCACAGTTCATCTCATCAGAGGTCGGGACAGTTGCTCTGGTGTTAATCAACACCTTTCCATCAGTCCCTTTGACACTTATTTCAGCAATCTGATAAGGATCCCATGTATTATCATCGTAAACAGGGACAACTGGTATCCCCTCAGCAACAAAATAATTCCCTGCCGTCTCCATCTCCCCTGAAAGTCCATGTACTTTCAATCCTATATTTTGAGCCAGAGTAACCTGAAAAAGCTTGTTTGAGCTATCCCAAAAATCTTTGTATTCCCTTTTATTATGTGATGTGGTATTGTTAATAAGCCTGTACTCCACCGTTATTCCTGATGTTATAATTTCAGGAGGATCTCCCCGCTTCACAACCTGCGCCATGATATTATTATACGGAGGCAGAATGACCAGTTTGTCATAGGTTGGATTCAGGCAATGCATGCCGAGATCATTCCAGGCAAATACCGAATAATCACCGGATGGGGAAAAAGTATTTGACTTTTCACAACCTGGCAATACTGAGGATAAAAGAATAATCAGAATCCGGATTTTTCGCAAATAGAGTATCATTGTTCCACGGTTTTGAAAAACCTTTTGAGTAAAATTAATCCTCATTTTATTAAGACGGATTAGTAATAAAATAATTCAACATTAATTTGAGATTAATACCGGATTATTTCCGGATCTGTCATCTTGTCGGGGACAATTCACTATTATATTTCCCATGTCATATTATGAAGACAGGTCATTCACATAATTTTAAAATTGCTGATTCTCAGTATCTGGCAAGGATCTGGTTTTTGAAACAAAATAACTGCGAAGTTGTTTATCTATTATCAGATAAGTTGATTCTACTTAGACAGATTAACTTCCTGATCTGATTTTTCTGCTTTTTTGCCCCTTACCCTAAAGGCAGAAAGCAGAAAAATCAACCTGCATCCCTTGGGTGCCTCGATAAAGCAGGTTGATTTTTCAAGAATTTGTCAAAGCAGAATTAAATGGATCATAATTAAAGCTAAATGAGGATGGATGCAGAATGGTTACTCGAATATAATCCGGTCTTATTAGCCCTGTTTGCGACAATATTTACATGGGTTGTAACTGCACTGGGATCTTCAATGGTTTTTTTCTTTAAAACCCTTAACCAAAAAGTTTTAAACACAATGCTTGGTTTTGCTGCAGGTGTTATGATCGCTGCCAGTTATTGGTCGCTCCTGAAACCGGCAATTGAGTTATCAGAATCCCATGGAGGAATAAAATGGCTTCCCGCACTCTCTGGTTTTCTTTCCGGAGCGGTATTTTTATTTGTTATCGATAAATTAATTCCGCATTTACATATTGGACTTTCTATTGAGAAAGCTGAGGGTGTAAAAACCTCATGGCAACGCAGTATTTTACTGGTCCTTGCTATCACCTTACATAATATTCCGGAAGGTTTAGCTGTGGGTGTTGCCTTCGGAGCTTTGGCCAGCAATCCGGATACCGGGACATTGACCGGAGCTATGGTGCTTGCAATTGGTATAGGATTGCAGAATTTTCCTGAAGGAGCAGCTGTCTCAATTCCTTTAAGACGGGAAGGGTTTTCAAGGCCAAAAGCATTCAATACCGGACAATTATCAGGGATAGTAGAACCTGTCGCCGGTGTCGCAGGAGCCTCCCTTGTTCTTTTGGTCGCTCCACTGCTTCCTTATGCGCTTTCTTTTGCTGCCGGAGCAATGATATATGTTGTAATTGAGGAACTTATACCTGAATCACAATCAGGGAATGAAACAGATTACTCTACAATCGGAGCAATACTGGGGTTTGCAATAATGATGTTCCTCGATGTTGCTTTTGGATAAATTTATTTATAATGTACCTGCAAATGACCAACATGCGGAAATTATATAATAAAGCTTTCTTTTTGGCCATTTTTACGGTGACCTACAATGTTATCGAAGGAGGTCTTTCAGTACTTTTTGGCTATTCGGATGAAACTCTGGCATTGTTTGGTTTTGGTGCCGACAGCTTCATTGAAGTAATTTCAGGGTTTGGAATAGTTATGATGGTCATCCGTATAAAAATGAATCCTGAAAGCTCAATAAGCAGATTTGAAATCAGTGCCCTAAGAATCACCGGCTTTGCATTTTGCCTGTTATCAGCAGGATTAATGGCGGGAATAGTACTGAATATTGTCAGTCATAAAAAACCTGAAACCACTTTATGGGGTATTATTATATCAATATTCTCAATATTTGTAATGATCTGGCTTATGGTAGCTAAAAGGAATACCGGCAGGAGAATAGGTTCAGAAGCAATCATTGCTGATGCCAATTGTACAAAAGTCTGTGTATATATGTCTATCGTACTTCTCATTTCAAGTCTTGCCTATGAACTGACCGGTTTTGCATATGCAGATGTAATTGGAGCAGCAGGATTAATATATTTTTCAACTTCAGAGGCGAAAGAGGCTTTCATGAAAGCAAAAGCGAAAAGATATTTATGTTGTGACCAATGATTTTACCGGATATTGATAATAGATTCAATCATATGGGATGTTCCGGATATTTAAATCAAAAATTTTTATTATCAGATATTTTATTCAAGCAAAGTTGAAACAATCCAGGGGATTAATTTGTTAATATAATTACGGTTTTCATTAGTCGGATTTTTTGCTGCGGAAGAGAAATTCTTTCGTTATAATAGGATATATTATTTCACTGCAACAGAATAAGGAAGGCAATGTAAGTCAGATTATAAAAATTTTATTTGATGGTAAAATTTAAAATTCTTTGCTATGAAAACTACAAAAAAATCAATTATCACCGTTCAGACAATAATTAATGCTCCGGTGGAGAAAGTGTGGAATCTCTGGACAGACCCAATTCACATTGTACGTTGGAATAATGCCTCGGAAGACTGGTTTACCCCCGGCGCAGAAAATGATTTAAGAGTCGGAGGCAGTTTCCTGTCAAGAATGGAAGCGAAGGATGGAAGTTCAGGCTTTGATTTTAAAGGGAATTACAGCAAGGTTGTACAGGACGAGCAAATAGAATATACTATGGATGATGGCAGGAAGGTGCAGGTCTTATTTGCCTCCGGGGAAAATACTACTACAGTTACAGAAAACTTTGAAGCAGAACAGCATCATGCAAATGAAATACAGAAAACCGGTTGGCAGGCGATCCTGGATAATTTCAAAAAATATGTTGAATCTTCGGCCAAACGAATTACCCTGCATTTTGAAATACTGATTGATAGAGCCTCTGAAACAGTTTATCAGACAATGCTTGATAAAAAGACATATCCGGTCTGGACAGGAGTTTTCAATCCCTCTTTCCGTTTTATAGGTTCATGGGAAAAGGGTTCACAAATACTATTTCTCGGGACCGATGAGGATGGCAGTACTCAGGGGATGGTCAGCAGGATAAAAGAAAATGTTCCCAACAGATTTGTAAGTATTGAACATAAAGGAATTGTCCAGGACAGCAAAGAAATTCTTTACGGACCCAAAGCAGACCAATGGGCTGGTGCCCTGGAAAACTATACATTTAATGAAGACAATGGAAGTACTTTGCTTAAGGTAGATCTTGATTCAGATGAAGAGTACAAATCTTACTTTGAAGATACCTATCCCAAAGCGTTGAACAAACTGAAAGAGATCTGTGAAAATTTAAGTTTTAAAAAATCAGCCTGAAGAAGCCAAAACATTAAGGATATTTAAAAACCGGCACTAATGATTTATAAGCAGTGATTGTCCAGCATACTATCACAGATAGTGGATCCAATGTCCTTTTAATATTTATCCTGATGATTCTCATTTTGAGAAAATCCGGTAAAGCTCCCTTGAGCTGCAATTATAAAAGTGGCTCCTGTATATTAATGAATACCTGATCATTATGATTAATTTCCATATATTTTACTTTTCTGGCATGGGATTAGGATATTGTTGAAAAAATAACTTTATGGGGACGAAAAAAATTGTCAGGATACTTTTACTGGAAGATAATCCATATTTCAATGATCTTCTTATGAAGGAACTCAGGAATTGTGTGGATAATAATAAGTTCAGACTGGATTTCAGTTTCGTATTTCATACTTTTACGGATGCCGGGGAGCTTATAATGAAATTAAAATCAAAGGATTTTAAGGATTACTATTCAGTGGCATTTATAGATTACTACCTTGGGAATGGTATAAATGGATCACATATAATAAAAATACTCAGGGAACAGTCGGCTGACACGGCTATTGTGCTTATTTCCCAGTCAAAAAGCGTTAAGGAGAAGGTCAATCCGTCAGGCTATGATTACTTTGTTCCCAAGGATAGTTCAGCAGCTGCTCTTTGCAGGTTGTGTCTTGAACAATATCTCGAAAACAAATTTCTTAACTTTAAGGCAGTTTAAATAGTACAAAGGTGGTAAGAAAACCTTCGATCCAGATAAAGATTGGATTATTATTAATGGTTGCAGTCGTACTTCTGTCTGCTACATGTTTCCTGTCCTACCGTAATCTCTCTTCAATTGTTTCTTCAATTCAGGCTGACCCTGATCCTGAACTTAGGCTGATTAACATCAGGGACATATCACATGACCTCGAGGTCGCAGATAATAGTATCCGCATCTATACAATAACGAGGGATACATCAGAACTGGGACCCTACTATTCAGTATTGAACAGCATCGATGATAAAATAAATAACCTCAGGCTTGAATGTAACAAAGATTCTGTTATGCTCAGTCAGGTCGACACAATAAGTGTTCTTATTGAGGAGAACATAGTTACATGGAATGAGCTTCTTTATCTTGCCGACAAAATCAATGTTGTGGATTATCTGAAGCATCTTTCCGGACAGATAAATGATGCTTCGGCTGGTTATGAAAAGAAGGGTATTCTAAGGAGGGTTTTTGTCCGCAGCAATAAAAACATACTTAGCTCACAGGATTTGATCGACGATATCCGTAAAATTGAAAAACAGGAACAGCTCAACAGAGCCAGGATCAGTCAAAGGGAAGCTACCCTTGCAGCCACAAGCAACAGGATAAAAGAGAAATTTTACGACCTTATTCAGCAAATGGAAGATCAGGCAGCCATGCTCCTGCTGAATAAAGGCAGGGAGGCGGGTGAGCTGGCTAATAAAACATATTTCTGGCTTTTATTATTTTCTGTTTCCGGAGGATTGCTGGTACTTCTTGTCCTGTTTATTATCATAAGGTATATCAGCAGAGCTCATAATTATCAGGTTGCACTGGAAAAGTCGAAAACTGAAACTGAAAACCTTTCAAGAACCAAAGAGCTTTTCATGGCCAACATAAGCCATGAGATCCGGACACCGGTCACCGCTATTTCAGGCTTCACCGAGCAACTTATAAATGATACCACTGATGAGAATGTTCTGCAATCTCTTAAAATAATTAAATCATCCTCAGATCATCTTGCAAAAATTATTGATGATATCCTCGATCTGTCAAAGCTTCAGAACAGTAAACTCTCCCTTGATATGGTCCATTTCAGCCTTCCCCGTTTATTTAATGAAGTGAACCAGATTTTTGAACCTCTGGCAGGGAAGAAAAAACTAAACCTGAATTCAGTGATTAAAACGGGAACCCCTTCAGTTATATATGGCGATCCCCACAGGATAAAGCAGATACTTATCAACCTTCTGGGGAACGCGATCAAGTTTACCGATCAGGGATCTGTCGATTTCCTGGCAGAAGGTATTTTACGAGATAACGGAAGTGTCGAGCTGATAATAGAGGTGAAAGACACTGGTATTGGAATCGAAGAAGATAAACAGAAAATAATATTTGAGGATTTTGTTCAGGCTGAAACAAGCACTACAAGAAAATATGGAGGCACCGGGCTGGGACTTTCCATTGTAAAGAAATTAGTGGAGCTCCATGGCGGGACTATTAACTGCGAAAGCAGGAAAAACCAGGGTACAAGCATAACCTGCCATCTGGAGGTAAGAGTTGGCGACAAAAGCCGGATCCATGAAGCTATAATTCCTCCACTACCTGTACCGGAAGAGGTCAGTAATCTCAGAGTGCTCATAGTTGATGATGAAGAATATAACCGGCTGCTTTTAAAAAAGATACTGGAAAGGTGGAATGTTAAATGTGACTGTGCTGTCAGTGGTATGGATGCGATAGAGATTCTTAAGGGACACAGTTATGATATATTATTCATGGATATCAGAATGCCGGATATCGATGGTATCAAAACTGCAAGGTTCATCAGGAAAGATCTTAAAATATCTGAGAAGGATATGCAGATGATCATGATTTCTGCGGGACAGGATTTGAAAATCAGGGTGGATGGGATTAATGCATATATAAGAAAACCATTTACGGAAGAGTTGTTATTATCTACAATACTTTCGGTCAGAAAGAACCTGGCACAAGCCATTTCAGCAAAGCAGCAGAATGAAATTATGTTAATTAATGACGAAAATGAAAAGATAAATCTTAATAATCTTTACCATATTTCCGGAGGAGATAATGACTTTGTAAAGCAGATGCTGAATTCCTTCATTTCCTCGACAAGCAGGGGATTATCAGAAATGCAGGAGGCGGGATCATCAGGCAACTGGGATTATGTGGCAGACCTGGCACATAAAATGTTACCGCCGTGCAGACATATTGGTGCAATGGAGCTCTATTACCTTGTTAAGAAAATTGAAGAAAGCATCTCAAAAGGTAATGGTGATGTGATGTTTGAAAAAATGACAAACCAGGCCATACATGAGTTTGGTATTGTTAGCAAACTTCTGAATGAACACATTTCAAATCTTAATTAAAAAATTTAACTTTGCTGATTGATTCCCCTATTTTATTTAAAAGTTAAGCCTAGTTATCCATGACTGAAAAACCATTGAAAATTTTCGTGGTAGAAGACAGTGAATGGTACAACAAAATTCTGGTTTACACACTTTCACTAAATCCGGATTATGAGGTAAAGAGTTTTATGAATGGCAGTGATTTCCTGAGGTCGCTGCATGAATCTCCTGATATAGTAACTCTGGATTACCGGCTTCCGGACATATCCGGGCTTGAGATATTAAAAAGAATTAAGCGTGAGAACAATGATATCCATGTCATCCTGATATCTGAACAGGGCGATATAGATACTGTTGTTAATCTTTTAAAACTTGGAGCATATGATTATATCACCAAGACAGACGATATAAAGGACCGGCTTCTTAATACTATAAACAACATTCAGAAAGGAATCGGCTTAAAGAAAGAAATTACTGCATTACGCAGTGAGGTGCAGAAGAAATACAGTTACCATAATACAATCCTGGGAGAAAGTGCTGCAATCAAAGCCGTCTTTGAATTGATCGGAAAAGCTATCGAAACAAATATTTCCGTTATCATTTCGGGTGAAACAGGAACGGGTAAGGAACTTGTTGCAAAAGCCATTCATTATAATTCAAAACGAAGGGATAAATCATTTGTTGCAGTCAATATCGATGCAATTCCATCTGAATTGATCGAAAGTGAATTATTCGGGCATGAGAAAGGTGCATTCACCGGAGCCCTGGCCCGACGTATAGGGCGTTTTGAAGAGGCGGATGGCGGAACGCTCTTCCTTGATGAAATCGGAGAAATGAAAATGAACCTGCAGACAAAACTACTCCGGTCCCTTCAGGAAAAGGAGATTACCAGGGTCGGCAGCAATAAAGCTGTAAAAACCGATTGCAGGATCCTTGTAGCCACAAACAAGAATCTTAAGGAAGAAGTAAAAAAAGGTAATTTCAGGGAAGATCTGTATTACAGGCTTTTAGGCTTGCCAATTGAATTACCTCCCTTACGTGACCGTGAAAATGACATTCTTATCCTGGCAAGACACTTTGCCGATAATTTCTGTCTCGAAAATAAAATACCCCTGAAGAAACTGTCCCCTCAGGTTCACAGGAAATTAATGAGTTATAATTATCCGGGTAATATACGGGAATTGAAATCAGTTATCGAGCTGGCAGTTACATTATCGGGGGAAATAGAGATTGAACCTGATGATATTATTCTTGATAATGATGAACTTGTTTTATCATCCGGAGATCATGAACTTACCCTGAAAGAACATGAGAAAAGGATTATAGAAACAGTTCTGAAAAAATATAATAACGACATCAGAAAAACAGCACAAAAGCTCGATATCGGAGTAGCGACAATTTACCGGCTCCTGAAAAAAGAAAAGGGAATCCGGTAAATATTTTTATCTTTTATTCCTTCCCCGGGAGCCTCCCTCCGGATTGATAAATCATTTCTTAAATATTTTCTCATTTTGAGAATATTATTCCCGGAATGAGAACCTGGTTAAATTCCCCTTGTTTGTATAAGTCAAATTATCAGTTTATTAAATAAACTTTCAATTTTGGTATGAACTTTGGCTAATGTGGATACCGGCAGGGCATAGGGAGTAAGGTTACATTCTGAAGAGACACTTGAAAAAGAGCATTAATAATTAATTAAATAAAGGAGGAAACATTATGGAAAATACAGAAAACAACAAAACAAATCCTGCAGTTGACAGCACAATTATCAGGAAAAAGATAATAACTGCAGAGAAAGAGGGCGTTCGCAGAGGTGTAACTATTTCCCTTATCATCGGCCTTCTTGTCCTGCTTGTTGCAGGAATAACAGGATATTCACTGTACAAGAAGGATCATAACAGGCAGCTGGCCCTTTTCGATGACCAGCAGCAATCGTTTACGCGGATCATAAATGAACGCGACTCTGTTATCAATGACTGGATTATGACCTTTGATCAGATTGAAAAGGATCTCGCACTGATAAAAGAAAAGGAAAATATAATCACCATGAAAAGCTCGGAATCTGAATTTTCAAAAGACAGGAAGGAGCAGATCCTGGGTGATATCCGATATCTGAATACATTGCTTGAAGCCAATAAAAAGAAAATTGCCGCATTAAACTCCCAGCTTAAATCTTCCGGCAGTACAATGAAAGGGCTGCAGACCAGGATCGCTTCACTTGAGACTACGTTGAAGGAATACGAGACCAGTATAGCGGAACTCAAACAAGATCTCGTGAAAAAAGACTTTGAAATAGGCCAGCTCAATAACAAAGTGGCTGATCTTGAGATTACAGTTACACAGAAGGATGAAAAGTTAGCTTCCCAGGCTGATGTAATGAATCAGGCTTATCTGACTACCGGTACTTACAGGGAACTCAAAACCAAAGGAATAATTTCAAGAGAAGAAGGATTTCTCGGGATCGGTAAAACAAATACACTTTCAAGGGATATTAGTGATAGCCTCTTTGTCAGAGTTGATATGAGAAATACAACAACGATACCTGTCGATTCAAGAGATGTCAGACTTATTACAAAACATCCCTCAAATTCATATACGGTTATACACGAGGGAGATAAAAAGGTTTCAAGAATAGATATCAAAGATCCTGACAATTTCTGGAAAGTCTCAAGGTATGCAGTCGTGGAATTAATCAGGTAATTCTGATTTCAGGAAATGCCGGATTTTTTAATTAACTTTTAATTACTTCACCATCAGTTCACTATTGTAATGCAACCCACATCCCGCTAAAAGGGACAAAACACACAAAAACATCACCTTACCCACATGTGGGTTGCATTTTATCCATTAACTCAATATTTAAGCCATTGCATTTATTAAAAAGCTATATATCATGTATTTATGAGCTTAATGTTTCCACATTCCTTCCGTTTTTGCAAGAATTATTGATGAAGACAAAGGTGGTCATTTTGCAGTTGTACCGGTAGGAGCATTCAGGATATCACAGAAATATATCAGGAATACAAACATCCTGATAACTTCCTTTGTCAGTGAGACTGATTCCTTTGAGGTTCTGGATTTTATGCCGAGATACAAGACCGGAGAGAATAATTATTATAATGCTCCTGAAATCTACAGGATCATAAAAGTAATTCAGGGGAAACCCGTGATAATTGCAGATTATAATCCTATGCCCAATTATGCTTCATCACCGGTTGAGCATACGGTTCAGCACGATTTCATTAAAAGCTATTCGGTTAATGGCAGATACGAATCTGTATATTTGTATACTTCCCTGGATAAGAACCTGATAACAGGTAAAGGAAAAATAACCTTAACAGGAGACAGTTTTTTTCTGGTCAGCTATAATCAAAAACTTATTGATATCAATATTCACAGGGTCAACCTTGAATTTGAGAGGACCCTTGTATATTGGCTTAACTGGTCAAACAGAGCAAGAATATTCCCAAGGTTCAACCAGGAAATTCTCAGGAGCGCTCTGGTACTAAAACTGCTTACCTTCCAGAAGACCGGAGCTATAATTGCTGCCTGCACAACTTCAATCCCTGAAGCATTGGGAGAGAAAAGGAACTGGGACTATCGATATTGCTGGATCAGAGATTCTTCGATGATAGTAAAGACCTTGTTAAGTACCGGCCATTACATCTCTGCCGAAAGGTTTCTCAATTTCATACTTTCTGTCAATGAAGGGAAGCATGAGGATATTAGAATAATGTACGGAATCAGAGGGGAAAAGAAACTTGAAGAAAAGATTCTTCATCATCTCAATGGCTACAAAAATTGTAAACCGGTCAGAAAGGGTAACTCTGCTTACATTCAGAAACAAAATGACATATACGGAATTTTAATAGATGCCATTTATCTGTCCATAACCAAATTCCCGGCCACGCTTGATATAGCTGAAGAGCTGTGGACCTTTGTGAGGGGTATGATTGCAATGGTAACCGACAACTGGGAAAAGCAGGATCGTGGTATTTGGGAAATAAGGAAGGAAAGCAAACATTTTGTTTTTTCCAAAGTCCTTTCATGGGTAGCCCTGGACAGAGGGTGCAAAATTGCCCGCATTATCGGTAAGGCGGACTATGAAAAGGAATGGTCACTTCTGAAGTGGAAAATCAAAGAAGATATTTACCTTAATGGATGGAATCCTGAACTAAAAGCCTTCACTCAGGCATATGGAAGCACATCCCTTGATGCTTCGCTTCTCCTGATCGAAGATTACGGTTTTATTGAAGCCTCAGATCCAATGTTTGTAAGCACGGTTCTTGCCATCAGGGACAACCTTACAGAAGAGGGTATGATGTACAGATATAAAAACAAGGATGATTTCGGAAGGCCACATAATTCACTGATAATATGTACATTTTGGCTGATTAATGCGCTCTGGAAAATAGGATTGAGAGGTGACGCAGAAGATCTTTTTGAGAAAATGCTGAAATCTTCAAACCATCTAGGCCTTTTCAGTGAACATATTGATGTAAAAACAGGGGAACTTCTGGGTAATTTTCCCCAGGGTTATTCTCATATAGGACTAATTATGGCAGCCCTGACAATAAATGGGGTGAAGCCTGATCCCGACAGTGAACAATTTATATTTAATAAACCATAATTAAATGAAAGAGCCGGGTTCATACAGAGAACTTGCCTTTTTAACCATTGCCAGGATAAGACGCTCTTCAAAAAGATTGTTCCTGCTGGATCTTGACGGTACCCTTGTTGATATAGCTGATGAGGTGGCGGACGCTGTTCCGTCTGAGGACATTTTGAACCTGCTTAACAGACTCTCAGGTATCCCTGGCAATCATCTCGTAATAATAACCGGGAGGAGCAGGGAGGCAATTGAACATCTGTTCGGTAAAATGAATATTGATATTGTTGCCGAACATGGTGCAAGCATCAGGGAAAGCGGTTTGTGGAAAAACCTTTCTGACGGTGACACAAGCTGGAAAGAAAAGATAATTCCTGTTATCGGAAAAGCCACTTCATACCTGCCCGGTTCAATGATTGAAAACAAACAATTTTCAGTCGCCTGGCACTACAGGAAAGCGGAAAATAGAGACGGAATGAATGCTTCAATAGTACTGACCGAAGAATTGCGCGATCTGGTAACATCGTTGGATCTTGTTTTTATTCATGGAAAGAAAGTGATAGAAATAATGAGTAATAGAATTAACAAAGGTCTTGCCGCATTGTACCTGATAAATAAAAATGATTATGATTTCATTCTTTCCATTGGAGATGATACCACTGATGAAGATATGTTCAGGTCCCTTAAGGAAATACCTTATACTTATACGGTAAAGATTGGAAGTTCAAACACACAGGCGAAATTTAAAGTGAACAATTTACATCAGGTGAAAAGGCTCCTGGAGAGACTGGCTGAAATTTGTGAAGGGAGCATTTCTAATTAAGAAAAATTACCATTACCCATGAAAATCAACCTGCCATTTATGATCTCGGCAATTCTCGCGGTAGCTCTGGTTGCACTTGCTTTCACGATTTTTCAGATCTCCGGTGAAAGGGAAAGACTCAATAATGAGCTTGAAGAAAGGAATTCGCTTATTGCCAGAGAATTAAATGAAATTATTATTGCCACACCAGAAGTGGAAAATAGTAAATCCCTGATTAAATTTTCAGACAGTCTGAGCCATTATTCAAACTTCATTGGAATGGCACTCCTTACTAAAGGCAAACAGATTTTCACTTTTAATGAAAAAATCAAGCCATTCCTCCGGTTTTCCAATGACTATATCGAACAATCAATCATTGCTGATTCAGCATTCGGAAAATTTATTAAGATCGGGAAAGAGGAGATTTATCAGTATATAAAACCGGTCAAAAAAGACAGGGTGCCCGATAGCGCAATGATTATATATTTTGATGCCGGATACATAGATAAGATACTGAAAAGCATTTTATTAAAAAATTTTTTCAGATGGTTCATTCAGGTATTTCTTATGCTTGCTGCCACGGTGCTTCTTATCCGGTGGGGGATATTCAAGCCTATAAACAGTATTGTTAACTGGCTGAGAGCTGTGAGGGGAGGCAATACTGAGCTTCTCGAAGAGAAATCAAAAATTGGTTTTCTTGAGCCCCTGCACAGGGAAATCAGGAACATAGCTCAGGATATGCAGGAAGCCAGGGCTGTTGCTGAAGAAGAAGCCAGGCTCCGGACTATGGGTGAAGCAATCTGGACGCAGGACAGATTAAGAGAGGAAGTCAGGAAGCTTCTGCCGGACAAAACCCTGATAGTAGTTTCGAACAGGGAGCCGTACATGCATATTCATGAAGGCAGGGAAATTAAATGTATTGTGCCGGCAAGCGGTATGGTCACAGCAATGGAGCCTGTTCTGAAAGCCTGTGGAGGATTATGGATTGCCTCCGGATCAGGTGATGCGGATTTTGAAACGGTAGATAAGGATGGTAAAATAGCTGTACCACCCGGGGAAGAAAAATATATTCTGAAACGACTGAGGATAACGAAGGAGGAAGATGAACATTTTTACCTGGGCTTTTCGAATGAGGGACTCTGGCCCCTTTGTCATCTTACATTTACCCGTCCCATTTTCAGGGAGATCGATTGGGAGTATTATAAGAAGGTAAACCAGACTTTTGCTGATGCTGTTCTGGATGAAATCAAGAACCTCGAACAGCCATTCGTGCTTGTTCAGGATTTCCATTTTGCCCTTCTGCCCGGTATGATAAAAAATGCAAGACCCGATGTTACTGTGGCAATATTCTGGCATATACCCTGGCCAAATCCGGAAGCTTTCAGTATCTGCCCCTGGCAGAAAGAAATTCTGAAAGGAATGCTTGGATCAGACCTGATCGGATTTCATACACAGTATCAGTGCAATAACTTTCTTGAAACAGTGAATAATGCAATTGACTCGCGTGTAAAATGGGATAATTTCACTGTGAAAATCAGTGACAGGACTACTCTTGTCAGATCATTCCCTATAAGCATCGCCTTTACTCTGAAAGATTATGATAATCATAAATATGAAAATACTTTGTTGCCAGGAGAACTACTTGCCAGATACAATCTATCTGCACAATATATGGGAATAGGCGTCGAAAGAATTGATTATACAAAAGGAATTGCGGAAAGGTTCCTTGCAATTGAACATTTTCTGAATAATAACCCTGAGTTCATCGGCAGGTTCACTTTCGTCCAGTTAGGTGCTCCAAGCAGAATGGTAATAAAGAGTTACTCTGATACAATTTCAAGGGTTGAATCTGAAGCAGCCAGGATAAACCAGAAATTTAAAGTGAAAGATTGGATGCCTATACTTCTTCTTGTCCGTCATCATAGTCATGAAGAAATAGCTCCCTTTTACAAAGCTGCAAATTTTTGTATGGTTACCTCCTTGCACGACGGGATGAATCTTGTGGCAAAGGAATTTGTTGCTTCGAGGAATAATAACGACGGGGTTCTTATTTTAAGCAGATTTGCAGGTGCCAGCAGAGAACTTAAGGGGGCTCTTAAGATAAATCCATATGATACGGTCCAGATGTCAGAAGCAATAAAGCTGGCGCTGGAAATGCCGAAGAAAACCCAGACTCACAGGATGCAACAAATGAGGCAGCAGATTGTGGAAAATAATATCTACTTGTGGGCGGCCCGGATACTGAGAACAATGGTTTCAATTCAGTCCTGAGAATTATCTTAAAATGTAGTGTTATGTTTATCGTAAATTGACGGATATAGTCTCTTTAATTTCACTCTTGCCTGCTTGTTTGTGAACTGCCAGTTTATTTTACTTTTTTTGTTATTCCTGTTTGTTTTCCATGCTACTACTTTCTCTTGTATTTTATCCATCGTGGGAATATGCCGGTTTAGGCATTACCCGTTTAGTACATGCAGCTCTATCTCAGCCATATTAAGCCAGTTTCCATGTTTCGGTGTATATACAAATTCAAACCTGTCCCATAACCTTTTTGCTTCTTCTGGTTTGAATGTTTCATAAAATGCCGACGCTGCGTGAGTAGAATAATTTTATATTTAACATAACAATAAATTAACTTTTCAGGAATTAAATCTAAAAACGTCGCCGAAGCTTCAGCGAAGGCGGAGTGAGCAATCTCCCCAAATATTTCTTTGCTTCTGTATATCCGGTAAAATTTGCTCTTACCATCCTCCCCATTATAAATTTTGCTTTTAAAATTAATCTCTGTACCTTTGTTACCATTGTAACTATTACGGCAGTAACTAAATTTTAAGATCATGAGATTTTATAACAGAACAAGTGAACTTACAGAGCTGGAACGGATAAAGAAACTGTCCTTCAACGATTACTCAAGACTGACTGTCGTAACAGGAAGAAGAAGGATCGGGAAAACGAGTCTCATCATGAGATCCACTGAGGATACTCTTACGATATATCTTTTTGTCGGGCGGAAGAATGAGGCAACACTTTGCTCCGAATTTATTCCGGTTATAAGTAAGTCACTCGACACTTTTGTCCCGGAAAGTATCAGAACTTTCAGGTCGTTATTCCAATATATGATGGAATTAGCTACCAGCCGTTCTTTCAACCTTGTAATTGACGAATTTCAGGAATTTTTTAATATAAATGAATCCGTGTACAGCGATATGCAGAACATCTGGGACAGTTACAGGAAGAAATCGCATATGAATTTGATTGTCAGCGGATCAGTCTATTCACTGATGCAAAAGATATTTCTCAATGCAAAAGAATCTTTGTTCGGCCGGGCAGATAATATAATTAAGCTGTCATCCTTCGATACTGTTACTTTAAAAGAAATAATGAAAGATAATTACCCGCAATACACAAATGAAGATTTGCTGGCATTATACACCTTTACCGGCGGCATTCCCAGGTATATTGAATTATTCTGTGATAATGGCAGGCTGGATAAAGACGGAATGATCGAGTTTATGGTTCGTGAAAACTCTTCTTTTACAGACGAAGGAAAGAACCTCCTTATTGAAGAATTCGGGAAAAACTACGCTACATATTTTTCAATACTGAGTTCCATTTCCGGTGGAATAAATACTCAACCTGAAATAGAAGCTGCCTTAGGCAACAAAAGCATAGGAGGTCAGTTAAAAAGGCTTATTGAAGATTATAATATTATTGTCCGGCAAAGGCCTGTTTTATCGAAAAAAGGAACGCAGGCTGTCCGTTATGAAATCCATGATAATTTTATTCGTTTTTGGTTTAACTACTTTGACCGTCACCGTTCATTGATTGAAATCAGGAACTTCAAAGGTTTGGAAAGTATAATAAAATCTGATTATGCAACTTATTCTGGAAAAATGCTGGAACGCTATTTTAAACAGCAGTTTGCAGAAAGTAATCTTTATCGCGAAATTGGTTCATGGTGGGAACTTAAGAACGGCGAAAATGAAATAGATATAGTCGCACTAAAGCTTGAAAAAAAGCAGGCGTTGGTAGCTGAAGTAAAGCGCCGGAAGAAAAATTTCAAGCACGGATTACTGGCAGCAAAAGCAGAACACCTGAAGCATAAAGTATTGCAAAAATACACTATAGAAACAAAATGCCTGTCTTTAGAAGATATGTAAGGTCTTTTTATTGATTTGCATACTTACGCTGCCGCTCCTATTCTTCTTCTGACGAATGGACATAAGGTAAATATAGGTTGAGACACCCATATCCAACAAAGAAATCCCTTGCATACTATATATCAAGTGATTAAAATTTCATAAGGTTAAAAAACGCTCAAAACAAAAAAAAATCCGGCGAGTGAAACGAGCAGGGAATAATTTGGAGTTGCAGGGATTGCCCACAGGAATCGTGAGCGAATTGCATCCACCGGACCCTTGCTCAAAGATTTATATCTCCCTTCTTTATCATCCTGCTGATTTGTTTACGTATGGCAGTTTTGTTAGCTTCCAGCCGGTTTATAATAGCTGTGAATTCAGGATCACTCCTCAGATAATCAAATCCGGGAAAGATATTATATCCGTAAGGTGCGTTACTACAGCCTATTTTTTCAAGTTCAGATAATGTCTTCAGGCATTTTTCCCTCTCTCCAAGCAATGCATAGCATGCAGCAACTATTTCATAATTCTGACTGAACCAAGGTATTTTTCCCGTGCTGCTTAAACGTTCCTGCAATGTAGCCAGAAATTTTATATTTGGGTAAGCTTCATTCCTTTTACCGGTTTCAATCAGAAAATAGTTATAATAAAGGTCCGCGTTATCGAAATACCGGATATCAATTCTGTTCAGATAAACTGATGCACTGTCATATAACCGGAGTACAGTAAACAGATGAACTCTCATCACATTACAGAGCTGTTCACAAGGTATAACATTCTTTACCGAGTCAATAAAATGAAGGGTTTTTTCATAGTTTTTCCCGCCCAGGAGAAAAGTAAAGGCCTCACGTGCATAATTGCATGTGGGGCTAATATAGAGTGCTTTGCGGGCATATGAATATGCCTTTTCGTAATCACCTATAGCATAAAACAGCATGCCAATATTCATATTTATTCCCGCTATGGTGTCTCCTCCGGCTTCCAATGCTTTCTGATAGTAGGGTAATGATTCAATAACCCTGTTTTTCTGAAAGAACAATACCTGACCTATACCAAGATATGACCAATATCTTTCTTCAAGACTGGGATATTCAAGAGTTTTCTTCCAGTATTTAAGTGCACTGTCTGAAGCATTAGTATAGAAATAATAATGTGCCATTTCATTCAGAGCCTTTGGATTTTCCGGGTCAAGTCCAAGAGTTTTTTTTGCGTAATAAAATGATGAATCCCGATTCCCCAGAAAATAGTAACATCGGGATTTGACTAAAAGAGCTCCGGTATAATCCGGATCATATTCAAGTGCCTGATTGGCAAGATTCAAAGCTAACCTGTAATAGGCAAACCCACCTCCTTCAATAGCTGTAGTTAACATATCCATACTCTTCATATACAGCTCATGAGCCTGCATATTATGAGTCGGGACCAGTTCAATTTTT
>JAKQPD010000118.1 GCA_029564935.1 Bacteroidota bacterium | reverse complement strand
GAGAAATTTTTAAGAAGAAGTTCATGACTGTTGGTTGTCAGTGTGGGAAGATAGGTCGTCACTCCTGCCTTCCATAATTCTTCTGTAGCCTTTTTTACATCATCACCCGATAATGTCCCGCCTCCGAATGTGAAAGAAACCCCTGCAAAACCATTGACCTGGTTATCAATTAATCCCGGTGCAATTATCAATCCCTCATCTCCTGCCGGCAATTTCTTAAGCTTTTTTATACCTGTTATTATGCCATCTTTAATTGTAATTGAAACCGGTTTATTGTCAGAATATAAAATTCCGGTAATTGTTTCCTGGGAAAAGATCATCCCGGGAAGAAAGAGGAAAAGTAAAATAAATAAGGTTCTGCAGAAATAATACCGCCTGCTTTTATTCTCCGATACGGTCTTTATCATAATTTTGGTATTTGGCATATAATAGTCAAATGTGATTCTGCGAAAATAACAAATCATACTTCAAAAACAGAAACACAAACGTTAATAATATATAAGGTGAATTGTAAAAAAAGAAATTACACGGAGGAAGTCAGGCTTTGCCAGCCGTAGCTTTCTATGACTGGCGTAGCTTTAGCGAAGCCTTTAGCGAAGGCTGCAGGATTCACAGAGGGCCACAACCTGTCCCGCTTCTACCCCAATCTACCTGACAACGTTAAGCCATGCCTCCGCCATCAGGGTCGCACCCGCCAGTGATGCATGCACCCCGTCGCCTGTCCAGTATGCACCCGGAGCCCGTTTCTGAGCCTCATCATAAACAGCCTGATACGGAATAAATGTCGCACCGAACTGAGTGGCTATTTCCCTGGCTGCTTTCTGGTACTCATAAAATTCAGGATACCATTTGTCATCAACAGCTTTTACTCCTCTTACTCCGAAGGGTTCGCCGATAATAAATTTAACACCTGGCAACGCTTTTCTTGTTCTTTCAAGAAGGGCAATATAGTCCCTGCGGTAAACTTCGACAGTACCGTCATAATTACCATTGAGCTTATGCCAGATGTCGTTGACCCCGATAAGAATACTAACCACATCAGGTTTCAGGTCGAGACAATCCTTGTCCCATCTTTCGGCAAGCTGAAAGACTTTATTTCCGGATATACCTTTATTATATATCTTCAGATCGAGGTGTGCATACCTCAGCAAGAGCTGAGCCGCAGTAAGCATTGCATAGCCAGTCCCCAGTGGTCTTGCCGTATTGTAACCCATATCCTCTTTGTTCCGGCCGGCATCAGTAATAGAATCGCCCTGGAAAAGAATTGTCTGGCTTTTTAGGAGTTTTATTTTCGGCCCGCCTTTTGGTACGGCAGCTGATACTATTTCAGGGATACT
>JAKQPD010000088.1 GCA_029564935.1 Bacteroidota bacterium | reverse complement strand
ATGGATACTGTTACGGAAGCAGCTATGGCAATTGCTATGGCAAGAGAAGGAGGAATAGGAATTATTCATAAAAACCTTTCCATTGAAGAACAGGCAAAACAGGTCAGTTTAGTAAAGCGTGCAGAAAGCGGAATTGTGACTCATCCCTATATTCTTTCCCCGGAAGATACTTTGGATTATGTTTTAGGACTGAGAGATGCACATCATATCGGTGGTTTTCCTGTTGTAGAAAATGAATTTCCGGTCGGTATTTTAACCAGCAGAGATATCCGTTTTGAAACCAATCCCCAAATAAAAGTTAAAGACCTGATGACTCCTAAGGAAAAGCTCATTACTGCTAAAACCGGAATCTCTCTGGATAAGGCAATTGAACTGTTACAGGAACATCGCATAGAAAAATTGCTGCTTATTAGTGATGATGGCAAGCTGGAAGGAATGATAACCGTTAAAGATATTATGAAACACCTAAATTATCCTGAAGCAGTTCAGGATGATAAAAACCGTTTACTTGTGGGTGCCGCAATTGGAGTTACAGGTGATTATCTGGAAAGGGCAAAAGAACTTCTTAATGCCGGAGCTGATTTACTGGTAATAGATACAGCACACGGTCATCATAAAAATATGGGCATCGCTTTGCAAAAAGTTAAAAAGCACTTTAACTGTCAAACTATTGCAGGCAATGTAGCTACTGCTTCTGCCTGCAGATATTTAATTGATAGCGGAGCAGATGCAATTAAAACAGGTATCGGACCCGGTTCAATTTGCACCACCAGAATTATTGCCGGGATTGGAGTTCCGCAATTAAGTGCCATAATGGATTGTGCAGAAGAGGCAGGAAAAAACAACATTCCTGTAATTGCCGATGGAGGCATAAAATTCAGCGGGGATATTGTTAAAGCACTTGCCGGGGGTGCTGCAGCAGTTATGATTGGTTCACTTTTTGCCGGTTGTGATGAAAGCCCCGGTGAATCCATAATTTATAACGGCAGAAGGTTCAAAAGTTACCGGGGAATGGGTTCCCTGTCTGCAATGAAACAAGGCAGTAAAGACCGCTATTTTCAGGATGGACAAATAGACGGAAATAAGCTTGTAGCTGAAGGAATTGAAGGAATGGTTCCCTATAAAGGTCCCGTTAAGGATTTTCTCTATCAATTGATGGGTGGATTGCGTTCCGGAATGGGTTATTGCGGAGCCGCTACTATTCAGGAATTACAAGAAAAAGCCGAATTTATAGAAATTACAACTGCCGGCTTGAAGGAAAGTCATCCTCACGATGTCCACATCACTAAAGAAACCCCGAACTATTACAGCGGGGATTGAAGAAGAGCTTTCTCCTGCTTTAAAAAGTTACCTTTCCAGTTTTGTTTATCACTTGAAGGTAGAGCGGGG
>JAKQPD010000064.1 GCA_029564935.1 Bacteroidota bacterium | reverse complement strand
ATGGATTTCAGTCAAAAGCTTTTAGCGGCTGTCATGGAGCTGGACAGGGAACCTACAAGAGTTGCGATTGACTTCGTAAAGGCAGAAGTGGCGAGGATTATATAGCTCAGGGCTCAGGGCTCAGGGCTCAGGGCTCAGACTGCATGACTGCATGGCCGTAAGCCTTCGCTTTAGCTTCGGCTTACAAAACATGACCTATTTTACAGCAACTCCACGCTTCGCTTTACGAAAGTACTCAGTTCTTCCCCTCTCAGCATATTATTTGACAGAAGGGCCAGATCGATAAGCTGTTTGACGATCTTGTTACTACTGCCGAATGTGTCGAGTATCTCTTTTCTTGAATTCTCAATTGTTTCAAGTTCCTTCCTCAGCTTCTCCAGATCATCTTTTTCAAGCTGACTGATCTCATCAGCCTTCTTCTTGCTGTGTTCCTTCTCCATGAAATCGACCTCTTCCTTCAGCCTCTTCCTCTCCTTTCCGTTTTCATCGAGCTTTGTACCGGAATCTGCCCTGAGATCATCATAGATTTTACCGATAAGAGGATGATTTGGATTTACAACAAGATTATAACTGTCGGGAAGGTCGCCATAGAAATTCATTCCTCCCCCCAGCTGAGCCATATCCTTCATTCTCCTCATGAATTCTGACTGAGTAATAAGCACCGGTGATTCATTCTCATCAAGAACCTCGAAGACCACATTATACATCTCCTTATCTTTAACCCTTACATTGAAAACCCCTCTCAGATCATCCTTCTGGTCATCATTCAGCTTTGATTGCTCAGCATCCTTCTTCTGTATCAGCTTTTCAGGCACATCAGAATCGACCCTCACGAACCTCGAATCCTTGAACTTCGTTTCAAGATGGTTGATCAGGTGAACATCCAGCTGCCCGTCCATTATCAGAACATCATAGCCCTTGTTCCTAGCTTTGTCTATATAAGTGTACTGATCTGTCTTATTTGTCGAATAAAGATAAATGAGTGTTTTATTCTTGTCGGTCTGGTTCTCTTTTATAAGTTTTTCATATTCTTCAAAGGTGAAGTATTTATCATCAGTATTCTTCAGAAGGGCGAATTTTGATGCTTTCTCGTAAAATTTCTCTTCTGTTATCATTCCGTAATCTATAAAAAGCTTCAGGCTGTCCCATTTCTTTTCAAATTCCTGTCTGTTATTCTTAAATATCTCCTGGAGTCTGTCGGCAACTTTCTTTGTTATGTGGCTCGATATCTTTTTTACATTGGCATCGCTCTGAAGGTAGCTCCTCGATACATTCAGCGGGATATCCGGGGAATCGAGAACTCCGTGAAGAAGTGTAAGGAATTCCGGTACTATTCCCTCAACCGAATCGGTAACAAAAACCTGATTGCAGTAAAGCTGTATCTTATTCTTCTGTATCTCAATATTATTCTTTATCCTCGGAAAATAAAGTATACCTGTAAGCCTGAAAGGATAGTCGACATTCAGATGAATGTTGAACAAAGGCTCATCACCTACAGGATAAAGTTCGCGATAGAATTTTTTATAATCTTCCTCCTTCAGATCGGCGGGCTTGATGGTCCAGGCAGGTTTTGTATTATTTATGATCTTATCTTTCCCGGTGTCGACATATTTTCCATCCTTCCATTCCTGTTCTTTGCCGAATGCGATCTCAACAGGCAG
>JAKQPD010000059.1 GCA_029564935.1 Bacteroidota bacterium | reverse complement strand
CCATGGGTATGGTACATGGCAAGACTCTTATGCTTTTCGGCAAATTTACCCAGACGGTTGATGGCCATTTCGCTGTATTCATCAGTTATTCCGATTGATCCAAGGGCTTTTGCTGCATTATAGGCATAATCAATTTCCTCGTCGGACCATGCCGATGGTGCAAATTTCAAAATATGAACATCAATCCCGGCATTATTGAACTTCTTTCGCATGTCCTCATACTTTGACATCGGCAGGGTAAGCCTCCACTGACGCTGAGCTTCTCTTGCCGCATCCATCTGTTTTGCAAATTCCGCTTTCTGTTCGTCAGTCATTTCCTGGCCTCTCGGTCTCTGTGGCATCGGAGGGATTCCCAGATCCTCTTCTCCGACAAGTCTCAGCTCAATAGAGTTAATCCCTGCAAGAAGAAGGTATCCGATAACATCATCAACCTTATGCGGCATGCTCCTGTAGCTGTATGTTGTACAACCCAGCTGAACACCGCCGACTTTCGAATTCGGTTTCTTCTGACCGCTGCCCGATCCGCATGAATTGATTACCGGTATCACTGTGAATGCTGCAGCCGCAGTTGCCGCAGTACCTAAAAATTTACGTCTGGAGATTGAAGTCTTCATAAATTCTGGTTTAATTAGATTTGGTTATACTATAAAAATCTTTTAAAATTAATGATTAAGATGCTCATAAACAAAATTCAGCAAAAATCCTACTCCTTGTAGACCAGATTTCCCCTGACATAGGTTTTCTTTATGACCATTTCATCATTTATCAGCTTAAAAAGGATGATATCTGCCCTCTTCCCTTTTGCGATCTCCCCACGGTCGTCCAGACCATAAAGTTTTGCAGGATTGAAGCTGGTCATCCGGATCGCTTCTGCAAGAGAACAGCCCGTAACTTTCATCACATTTACAACTCCCTTTTTAACAGGAGAAGCTGATCCGTAAAGCACATTCTGGGCCGGATACCTTAACATTCCTTCCGGAGTGAGTTCTATCGTTTCACCTTCTTCCGTAATATATTTACCGGGATTAAGAGATGCAAAACTTGTTACATCCGATGTTATAATTGTTTTTCCCGGGCCTTTCACCTTGTAAAAAACACGGATTTCTTCAGGATTCAGGTGAAATCCGTCCCCGATAATGCTTATCATGAGCCTGTCATCCGAAAGCTGAGGCCATAAGGGATTGATATGACGGTTTATCATATTGGCACATCCGTTCCCGAGATGTGTGGCGATCCTTGCTCCACGCTCAATCGCTTCAGTCACCTGCTGTGCATTGCCATTATGATGACCCAGGGCAACAACAATACCTGCAGCTTTACACTTATCTATGAAATCCATAGCGCCTTCAACTTCGGGAGCAATCGTTACATGAATAATTCCGTTTCCGGCGGCTTTGTTTAAGGTCAGGAATTCTTTCCAGTCAGGTTTCCTTACATGCATCAAAGGGTGTGCCCCCCTGTAACCATCAACAGGAGAGATATACGGTCCTTCAAGATGGAATCCGGGAATGGAACCAAGCAGTGCAGGATCATCCTTCAGCTTTCCCAGAACAGAGAAATTTTTAAGAAGAAGTTCATGACTGTTGGTTGTCAGTGTGGGAAGATAGGTCGTCACTCCTGCCTTCCATAATTCTTCTGTAGCCTTTTTTACATCATCACCCGATAATGTCCCGCCTCCGAATGTGAAAGAAACC
>JAKQPD010000051.1 GCA_029564935.1 Bacteroidota bacterium | reverse complement strand
AGGTTTTCATTTATACATTCGGATTTTACGGAATATGGGGACAGGTTCTGGTAAAAGCATTCCTTTCTCCCTACATCTCACCGGAATTATTTACCCGCTTTTCAAATATTGCACTTTTACTGGGATTGCCATTTCTCGTTTTTGCATGGCTTATGCTGGTGCAGTTCACTGCAGCCATCTCGGGAAGGGAAAAAAGCAGGTGGTTCGTTCCCGTTTTCCTGGGACTGAATTTTACATTCCTGTTCATTATGGGTTATTATATAGCAAAGGAAAACACAACGGAACCCACAACCCTTATCAGGAACTATTTCATTTCGATGAACATGGCCTATGCCCTGCTCGCTTCCTACCTGATCCACTTATCAAGAAAGTCCCGGGCAATAATTCATGAACGCGACAGGAGGTTGATAGCTCCGTTAATTTCTTTGATAACGGTCGCTCAGTGCGTTTCACTTGCATTCTATTCTACCCGGCCCCTGGCAGGTCTGATATTTATTTTTATCTTTTTTGCAGGAAACACTTTCCTCCCTGTTTACCTGAGCTATTGTACAATCCTCCCTCAGCCGGACAAAGAATCCGGTGAAGATAAGTCATTTGAGAATTTCTGTGTGAAGTATGAAGTATCCCCCCGCGAATCCGAGATAATAAGTGAAATCTGTAACGGACTAAGTAATAAGGAAATATCAGGGAAGTTGTTTATAAGTCTTCAGACCGTTAAGGATCATACGCACCGTATTTATATCAAAACAAATGTAAAGAGCAGGGTTCAGTTGATCAATCTCGTAAAAGAGGAAAAAACCGGAAAGTGAATAAGACCTAACTTAATTTCCATAAAAATGAAAAGAAGAATTTTCCCTATGCTGTTTTTTTTATTGATTACAGCAACTTTAGTTTCCCAGCAGGTAGTATGGCAGCCTGATGTTATAAAAGCATTAACTCCCGAGTGGACAGGGGAACGGTACCCCGATGGCCGGCCAAAGGTTCCCGATGAACTCCTTGAAAGATTGAAGAACTGTGCTTTTGAAGAGATCCAGGCTTTTCTGGGACAAAACGGTTACAGGAATGTTTTCGAGAATTTTGCAAGCCTGTATGAGAACGGCTGGCAGATTATCCATCCCGACAGGGTAATGACCGGACGTGCACTCACAGCACAGTTTATGCCAATGAGACCCGATTTCAACAATTATGTTCAGTCACAGGCTAAAATTGAAGGGACACATGTCCCGGTCACTAACTATGCCCCCATAATCAAGTTACAGGAAGGTGATATTTATGTAGCTGATTCATATGGCAAAATGGAAGGGGGCACTCTGATAGGTTCAAACCTGGGCAATGCTATTGCCAGGGCAAGCAAGAGAGGAGTCATCTACAACGGCTCCCTGAGGGACTATGAAGGCCTTGAAGCCATAGGAGAAACTTTCAATGGCTGGATCAGAGGATATGATCCCTCAGCCATTGAGCAAATGATGATAGCATGGGTCAATGCACCAATCCGTATCGGCCGGGTGACAATACTCCCGGGTGATGCAATACTTGCAAAAAAAATCGGTATCGCTGTAATTCCACCCCATCTGCTCAACGATTGCGTGATAAACAGTGAATATATAACATTACGCGATGAGTTCAGCTTCGAGTGCATCCGCACAAACAGGTTCCCGTATGTCAATGAAGCCTTTGTTGTAGAACGTGATGTATATGAAAAAGCATTCAACGAATGGCTTGACAAACAAAAGTTGCCCATGCCGAGGCAGGACCTGGATGATTTCCTTAAGAAAAGAGAAAAGGAGCGTTTGGAACGTACAAGGAACAGGCCCAATCCTTAGTACCCGATCCCCAGCTGGAAAATGACTTTAATCCGGCTATTACATTCAATGAAAAAGTGGATCGAACTGGAGGAACACTATCAATGCCCCTCCCTCAAACTCCAGTTCAATCTTCTCCCCTGTTGCTTCATTCAGTGTGGCCTCCCACCATTTTCTCAGTTTTTTCCTTACAAGAGGATATCGCAGACCGGAAGCGGTTATTTCGGTTTCAGGATTTATAGAAAAAACTGATATCTGTTGTCCCCTGAATGACCTTATCTCACATGATTTTAAAAATGGCCGGAGAATTCCCGTATCAGTTACCATCATTACTTCAGCCTCCCTGGCATATTCAATAAGAAGGGATATATTCCCGATAGTGTGGTCTTCCCTCTTGCCTGTTGCTCCGAGGATTACAAGGTCTTTATAATTCCGTTCAGTACACCATCTGACTGCTTTTGTAAGATCATTGGTTTCCTGGTCGGGATCGGGAAAAAGCTTTCCGGAAAATTTTTCTTTGATCTCCGGAGATACAGAATCAAGATCGCCTACTATCGCTTCAGGTACAAAGCCTGCTTTTATAAGCTGATCAGAGCTGCCATCACAACAGATAATTCTTTCAGCTTCCCTTAAATATTGAAGTGGTATATCATGTACAGGGAAACTCCCGTCGGCAAGAATTATCGTTTTTTTGTTTTCCGGCATAATGAATTAAATTCTCATTGAGAAGATATTTGTCAAATATCAAAAAAAACTCTGATCGGATGATTAAAATAATCAACAAAATAACACTATATAAAGTTGTAGTATTAAAATTCTGATTTACTGATCCTTCCTGCCTTCTTACCATCATACCCTCTTCCCCTCGTACTTTCTTACCATCATGCCATCGTACCTTCTTACCCTCGTACCTTCTTACCATCGTACCATCTTACCATCGTACCTTCTTACCATCGTACCTTCTTACCATCGTACCTTCTTCCCATCGTACCTTCTTACCATCGTACCTTCTTACCATCGTACCTTCTTCCCTTTACACCTCATTCCCTCTGTGGCATTTTTCCCGCAAAAAAATGTTAAGCATTTAACACTTAAATTAAATATTCAGCTGATTTAATGTATCAGTGATCAGATGTTTTGTTTAATTTTATGGTAACATAATTCTGAAAATGTATTAAAATATACCAAAAATGACACTGTCAAGACGTAAATTTATTGAAAACAGTGCTGCAGTTGCAGCATTCTCTGTTGTACCTGTTAATATGGCAGGGATAAATGCAGTAACCAAAAAATCCCGGTCCGCTTTGGGACCTGATTCAAATTTCGGAGGTGTTCAGATTGGAGCTATTACTTACAGCTGGCGCAGTATGCCGGGTGGTATTGAAAACATCATCAAGTATTGCCAGCAGGCCGGATTAAATTCAATTGAGCTGATGAGCGGTGACCTTGAGACATATCTGGGTGCACCTGCAAATCCGATGGCAAGGATGTTTGCTCCTCCTGCAGGAGGCCAGAAACCTCCAGCACCTGGCGCCCCGGCTCAGGGCCAGCAGCCCGGAGGTCAGAAACCTGCAGGAACTCCGCCTGCCCCTCCACCACCTCAGGGTCCTGGTCAGCGCCCACAGAGAACTCCCGAACAGGAAGCTGCCATTTCTAAGTATAATCAGGATCTTAAACAATGGCGGATCTCCCTTCCAATGTCGAAAGTTGAAGAAGCAAAGAAATTATTTGATGCAGCAGGGATAAAGATCCATATTGTCAAATTCTCCCCGGGCAGGTGGTCTGATGAAGAAATTGATTATTCATTCAGAGCAGCCAAGGCCATGGGTGCCAAAGGTGTATGTGATGAGATCGGCGAAGATGCCGTAAAGAAAATGGCGCCCTTTGCAGAAAAACATGGAATGTATGCGGTTTTCCACAATCATATGCAGTTTGCCACTCCGGGATTCAGCTATGATCCATTCCTGGCAGTATCTCCTGCAGTTATGATGAACTTCGATGCAGGTCATTTCTTCGGATCAACAGGTATTCACCCGAATACTATAATTGAAAAATACCATGACCGGATCTTTACTGTTCACCTTAAAGACAAGACCGGCCCGAAAACAGATCCGGCCAATACAAATCAGGTATGGGGTCAGGGAGAAGCACCGATCGCTGATGTTCTTCTGCTCATCAAAAAGCAAAAATGGCCCATCTTCTGCGACATTGAACTCGAATACGATATCAAACCCTGGTCGAATGCCGTTAAGGAAACAAAGACCTGCGTAGAGTACGCGAGACAGATACT
>JAKQPD010000048.1 GCA_029564935.1 Bacteroidota bacterium | reverse complement strand
TTTTCAGGCAAGGTTGTAGAGGTGCGCGAAGCAACACCCGGGGAACTTGAGGGTCCGTCATCCGGCGGCTGCTCATCATGCAGCAGCAGGAACAGCGGTTGCGGCGGCACTTGCGGATGAGAAACAGTCAGCGGCAGGTAGCCGGCAGCCAGTGGCAGTCAGTCAGTAGTCAGCGGCAGGTAGCCGGCAGTCAGTGGCAGTCAGTCAGTAGTCACCGGCACGTAGCCGTCAGCCAGTCAGTTACACGCCAGTCAGCTACAGCCGGGTGCTGACTGCACGATTATACCAGAAGCTCTTCTCCTTCCGACTTGGCAATAATGACCGCACCGCAGGTATCTCCGTAAACATTTATGGCAGTGCGGAACATGTCCAGAATACGGTCTACGGCAAGTATCAGACCTATCCCTTCAAGCGGAAGTCCCACAGCATTCAGCACCACAGCCATCATTACCAGTCCTGCCATTGGTATCCCTGCCGCGCCGATGGCTGCAAGCAGAGCCGTGAATATCACCACCAGTTGTTGTCCGACAGTCAGGTCAATACCGTAAGCCTGTGCAATAAACATCACAGCCACACATTCATAGAGCGCTGTTCCGTTCATGTTGATGGTGGCCCCGAGGGGCAGGGTGAAGCTTGAAATCTTGCTTGAAACACCATTCTTTCTCTCAACAGTCTCCATGGTAAGAGGAAGCGTGGCGTTGGATGAGGATGTGGAGAAAGCTGTCAGAAGAACCGTGGACATGTTCTTCATATGCTTGATCGGGTTGGCCTTTCCCAGGAATCTGACCAGCAGCGGCAGGGTCACAAAACCCTGAACTGTAAGCCCCAGCAGCACGGTCAGGAAATAAACCCCCATGCTGCCGATTATCTCTCCGACCTGGTTGCCACTGAGTATCTGCTGCGAGAGCACCTTTGCAATTATGCTGAATACGCCCAGTGGGGTGAACTTTATGACGAACAGGGTGATCTTCATGATCACGTCTAGAATGGCATTGGTCACATCTATCAGAAGGACCCGCGACTTTTCACCCACGCGTGTCACAAAGAAACCGGCGAGAATGGCAAAGAATATGATTGAAAGCATATGTGCCTCTGCCATGGCACGTATAATATTCGCCGGAACGATGTTGATCAGGGTCTGCCCGAAACTCTCCTTGCCTGTTGAGATTTCTTCCACCGGCACCTGTAGTCCCAGGTCAGCACCAACGCCCGGTTTTATCAGCTGAACGAAAAAGAACCCGGTCAGTATGGCGAGAAGGGTGGAGAAAAGATAATATCCCATCGTTTTCAGCCCCAGCCTTCCAAGGTTTTCAGCCGTTCCCACACTTGCCACACCGGTCATTATGGAAGTGAATATGAGCGGAACGATAACCATGTTCAATCCCCTCAGAAAAACATCACCCATCCAGTTGGTGTATTTTGCCAGATGGGGGAAGAAGTAGCCGAATAAGCCGCCCAGTGCCAGCATAATCAGTATCTGCCAGTGCATGGCCAGTGAAAATTTCTTCTTTACCATATGTCAGTTGTTATTGCGGTATTCAGGACAAAAATAGAGGCAATATGTTAAGCGGATGAAGATAATGAAAAGAATCCTCAGCCAAATATGTTTTAAGATTATGTTTTCAGAATTGAATATTCCCGCCAGTGGGGAAGGAGGGTTTAAAAAAATCAATTCTCAGAGACTTAACCATAAATACGGGAATCTCATCAGATGTTAACCTGTTTATCCTCACCATCAGAACCTCAAAGAAGACCGGATTACAGATGTAAACAATAAAAATAATCAAAGATAACATATGCATGCTTACAAATGTAATTAAAAGAAGTTTAATCATGTAAATAAATACTGCCACACTATTCTATACATATTAATAGACATATTATCAATACTTTAGCAAATCTACTTAAACAATTGATACATCACTGATAGCCCACTGGTTACAGCAATGTTTAGAATTCCTCGTATTAACATCACTAAATAACTATAAATCAGTAGTTATAAACAGCTAAACTTAAGTATTGCCACAAGTAATTACATAATTAAGTGCATCAATACACAACATGATAATAAGTATAGTATATATTAAAAATTATTACGAATTACATTTGTAACAACAATTACATGACACATGTAAATAATCTTATCATTACATTTGTAAAAAACAGTTATTGACAATGAAAGACCGTATACAGGCATTTCTTCAGACTGAAAACAAGAGCTATGCGCAGTTTGCTGATGAAATTGGTGTGCAGCCATCAGGTATTTCGCATATACTTTCAGGAAGGAATAATCCGAGCCTTGATTTCGTAATCAAGATGCTGCACAGATATCCCTCTCTTTCCACTGAATGGCTGCTGTTTGGCCGGGGATCAATGTATAAGGCAGCATCACAGCCTACTCTCTTTGATGTTGATTTCCAAAATGATGAGTCATCAGAAAGTGAACTACTTGCAGAACAGGATATTACTCCTGACAGCGAGGAAATTCCGGATCTCCATACAGACCGGAAGGATTTGGCAGAACTGTTTCCGTCAGAAAGTGAAAAGCAGGCAGACAGAGATAAACCGGCAGATAGTAATAAACCGGAAGTTAGTACAAGGAAGTTATCGGGAATTGTTTTTTTCTATTCAGACAAAACTTTTACTGAGTATAAGCCATCCTGACGAATTCAGTGTGAAATGTCTATTTTTGCATTCAGGGAGGAGTGATGAAAAAACGGATTGAAGATCTCACGGTTATTGATAACAGCAAACTTGCCGAAGGGTTCTTTGTGATAAAGGTTTCTTCCTCAGAGGATTTAACGGGGATTAAACCTGGTCAGTTTGTCCAGGCACTGGTGAAGGAGAGTCCTTCCACATTCCTTCGGCGCCCCCTCTCGGTACATGATATCAATCCCTCAGAAAACACACTGTTGCTGCTGGTGCAGATTGCCGGACCTGGTACTGAAAGGCTTTCCAGGCTCATCCCTGGAGAAAAACTCAATCTCATTTACCCGCTGGGCAACTCATTCACCCTTCCCGTGCAGGGGGAAAGAGTCCTGCTGGCAGGCGGCGGATGCGGTATGGCGCCTCTGCTGTATCTTGCAAGGAAGATAAGCGAATCGGGCGTGCAGCCTCATTTTGCCCTGGGCTTCCGTAACAGGTCAAGAATTCTCACTCATGATGAATTCAGTGCATTGGGACCAGTCTATCTCTCTACCGAAGACGGCTCGCAGGGATACAGGGGATTTGTGACCGATATCCCGGAGTTCAGTAATGAACATTGGGACAGGGTCTATTGCTGCGGTCCTGAACCAATGATGAAAGCTGTGGCTGCACTATGCAGGAAAAGAGATATCTTCTGCGAGGTGTCGCTTGAAAACCTTATGGCATGCGGTCTCGGAATATGTCTCTGCTGCGTGGTGCCAACAACCTCCGGCAACCTCTGCTCATGCACTGACGGGCCGGTATTCAACATAAACGATCTCAAATGGCAGACCTCAGGATAAAGATTGGACCCATGGAGCTCCGCAACCCGGTCATCCTGGCATCGGGAACCTGCGGCTATGGCTCAGAGCTTGAGGATTTTATAGATATTTCTGAGCTCGGGGGCATCATCGTCAAGGGAACTACTCTGGAACAGAGGGAAGGGAATCCTTATCCACGGATGGCGGAGACAGCTTCGGGAATGCTCAATGCTGTAGGACTGCAGAATAAGGGGATCGACCATTTCGAAAAGAATATCTATCCTCACCTGGCTGAATATAAGACACATGTTATTGTCAACATAAATGGTAATACAATAGAGGATTACGTTGAACTCTCGCGCCGCATAAACAGTTTCAGCGCAATACCGGCCATTGAACTCAATATCTCCTGCCCGAATGTCAAACAGGGCGGAATGGTCTTTGGCACCAATCCTGCCTCTGCCAGGAAAGTGATCTCTGCCGTACGGCGTGTTTATGATAAAACCCTCATTGTAAAGCTTTCTCCTAACGTCACTGACATCACTGAATTTGCCCGGATATCACAGGAGGAGGGTGCAGAAGCAGTATCACTGGTCAACACATTTCTTGGCATGGCAGTGGATATCAGTAACATGAGACCGAAGCTGTCCACAATCACGGGAGGACTTTCAGGTTCGGCGATCAAACCGGTAGCTCTCAGGATGGTATGGCAGGCTGCCAGGGCTGTCACTATACCTGTCATTGGGTTGGGAGGCATCATGAATGCGGAGGATGCCCTTGAATTTATTATGGCCGGAGCCACCGCGGTGCAGGTGGGAACAGCCTCATTCATCAATCCCCGTGCAGGCACGGAGATTGTTGCCGGCATTGAAAAGTTCCTTGTTGAAAAAGAAATAGATTCTGTCAGTACAATTACCGGGATAATAAATAGGAAATAAGCCGGGTTTTCTTTAAATTTGCAATTTAACATGCGTAATATTGGAAATTGACTTAATTAAGGAAAGTAATCATGGCAGAAAATTTGCAAATTGACAATCTGGACAGGAAGATTCTGGACATCATAACCAAGAATGCGAGGATTCCTTATCTGGAGGTTGCCCGTGAGTGCAACGTATCAGGTGCGGCAATCCATCAGAGGGTCCAGAGGCTGATTAGGGTAGGTGTTATCAAGGGATCAGAATTCAAGGTTGATCCCATCATGGTGGGATTCAGAACCTGTGCTTATATCGGTTTATACCTTGATAATCCTGGTAAATACAAGGAGGTGATCAAGAAACTGAAGGATATTCCTGAAGTAATTGAATGTCACTACACCACAGGCAATTATTCGTTGTTCATCAAGGTTTACACCCGTGACAACGAACATCTGCATGAGGTGCTTACAGAGAAGATACAGGCCATCACCGGTGTGAAGCGCACCGAGACACATATCTCGCTCGAGGAATCGATCAGCAGGCAAATACCGGTATTATCAAAGTAACAGAGGCATAGCTTCAACCTGTAAAGGGCTGTCCGGACTGGCAGCCTTTTTTTATCGGAAAAGTGTTGCTATGCTTGATCTTAAAGACAAAAAAGGCAGCTTCCGCTGCCTCGGTGATCCAGCTGGGGCTCGAACCCAGGACCCCATCCTTAAAAGGGATGTGCTCTACCTGCTGAGCTACTGAATCAGTCCATTTTTTTGAGAGTGCAAAGGTATGGTAAAAAACCGTCCTGCCAAAAAAAAGAGTCACTTTTCCCGAAAATAACAAAAAATCGGATCACTACGAAACCAAAGGCAAAATCTCATTATATTTATATTCCATATAAGAGCAAATGAAACGCAATTTTTTCCGCGATAAGGTCGTAATAGTCACAGGTGCTTCTTCCGGCATCGGAAGAGCAACAGCACTTAAGTTCGCCCGGCAGGGAAGCAAGGTTGTTATTGCTGCACGCTCGGCAGAACGACTGTCAACACTGGGAAAGGAGATAACCGGTATGGGCAGTGAGGCTCTTGTCTGTATCACCGACGTCTCACGGGAGGAGGATTGCCGTAAACTCGTGGAAAAAACTGTCGAAAGATTCGGCACAATCCATATCCTGATCAATAATGCCGGCATATCAATGAGAGCTTTATTTGATGATGTCGAAATCTCTGTGCTAAAACGACTTATGGATGTCAACTTTTGGGGTACTGTTTATTGCACCAAGTACGCATTGCCCTATATTGTTGGCAACAGGGGATCAATAGTTGGCGTCTCATCCACTGCAGGCTTTCACGGACTGCCCGGACGTACCGGTTATTCCGCATCGAAATTTGCCATGCACGGATTCCTTGAAACCATCAGGATAGAAAACCTGAAGAAGAAGCTTCATGTCATGATCATTTCTCCGGGATTCACCACCTCTGAGGTGCGTAAACATGCGCTTCTTGCTGACGGCTCCGAGCAGGGCAGCTCACCCCGGGAGGAAAAGAAGATGATGTCACCCGAATTTGTTGCTCACTGGATATTGAAAGGGATACGCAAGAGGAAGAGAAACAAGATAATGACCTGGGCCGGCAGGATTACAGCACTGCTGCAGCGAATCATTCCTGGAATGATTGATTATGGCTTTTACATCGAAATGAAGAGGGAGCCGAACTCACCCCTGAAATAGGACAGAATGGCAGAACTGGCTGCACAGATACG
>JAKQPD010000045.1 GCA_029564935.1 Bacteroidota bacterium | reverse complement strand
GACCTCATGATTATGAATCATGCGCTCTAACCATCTGAGCTATCTCGCCATCATTTAGCGCTCTAACCTCCCGATAGCTATCGGGATGAGCTATCTCGCCGTGTCCTCCGTAGCCTTGGCGAAGGAGGACCCTTTGTCCTCCGTAGCTTTCTTCGACCTCCGTAGCCTAAGCGAAGGAGGTAGCGAAGGAGGATTTTGCGGGTGCAAATATATATAGTTTGAAGGTAAATACCAACACGAATGTTTTGATATCATTTTATTTTCTTTATATTGCAGAACCGTAACGGGATAAACTCAATGAGGTTAAAGTACGAACTTGAATATACTCTCAACTGCTCGCCGAAAGTACTCTTTTCACGCCTGAGCACTCCTGAGGGGCTTTGCGAGTGGTTTGCAGATAATGTAAACGTCGATGGCGACATATTTACTTTCTTCTGGAATAAAGCCGAATCAAAAGCACGGCTGATAGCCCTCAAGGAAAATAAACTCGTCAGATTCGAATGGATCGACTCCGACGAACCTTCTACTGATTACTTCGAATTCCGGATAAATATTGAAGAACTCTCTGGCAGCCTCGCTCTTATTATTACCGACTTCGCTGAACCTGAAGAAAAAGAAGACGCTATCTTCCTCTGGGATTCACAGATCACAGACCTGAAACGTACGCTCGGGATGTGAAAGCAATAATTTACCATAATTGCAAAACCAAGTAAATTCGGTAAATTTGCATCCTGAAATTTATTTCCGGTGAAAAAAGTCGACAAGTTCGTACTAAAATCATTCATTGGCCCTCTCGTACTCACATTCTGCATTGTGCTTATTATACTCCTTTTGCAGTTTCTCTGGATGTATGTCGATGAACTTGCCGGGAAAGGCCTCAATTTTAAAATTCTTTCCGAATTGCTTTTTCAGTTCGCCCTCTCATTCGTACCGACTGCCCTGCCTCTGGCTATACTTCTGGCTGCCCTGATGACTTTCGGGAATATGGGTGAATTCAGCGAACTCACCGCTCTCAAATCAGCAGGCATTCCACTAATGCGCATCATGAGGTCCCTCATGTTCCTTATTGGCTTCCTCGTACTGGTTTCTTTCTTCTTCTCAAATTATATCCTCCCCTACTCCAACCGCCAGGCCAGAATGCTTTTGTATGATATCCGCCGGAAACGCCCGGATATAAACCTTCAGGCTGGTTCATTCAATAACGATATCGACGGATTCAGCATTAAAATAACTTCAAAGGATCCCCTGACCAACCGGCTCGACGGACTTATTATCTATGATCACCGCGATAAAAAAGGAAATATCTCCGTCACTACAGCTGACTCGGGATATATGAAGATCACCCCCGATGAAACAGCTATGATAATGACCTTATACAATGGCAAAAGTCATACTGAGATCGATGAAAAAAATGTCGGCCCCGATGAACGGAAATACCCTGCTCGGAAAGATGAATTTAAAGAACAGACAGTAGTCATCTCCCTTTCGGGATTTGACCTCGAACGCAGCAGCGATGATCTTTTCAGATCCACCTCATGGATGCTGAACCTTGCCCAGCTATCATTTTATGTCGATTCACTCAATACCGAATACAATACAAAATATAACCAACAGTATAAGGAATTCAGGGAAACAAGGGTCTTAACTGAAAGAAATATAATGTTTAACATTGATGGCAAAATAGATAATCCCGGGAAGGATTCCCTGACTTTCAATCCTGAGTCCCTTTACGGCAGCCTGAGAAACTATGATAAAAGGGTAGTTGTTGCCCAGGCTCTGGATAAAGCAAAGGAAGCCGCGAATTTTCTTTCAATGACAACTGAAACAATGAAAATGCAGATAAGGTTTGTCAAGAGATATGAGGTTGACTGGCATAAAAAGCTTGTCCTGCCTTTTGGCTGCCTGGTTTTCTTCTTCATTGGTGCACCACTCGGGGCAATTGTAAGGAAAGGCGGCCTGGGAACACCGACAGTCATTTCAATATTGTTCTTTGTGATCTGGTATGTGATATCAATGTCGGCTGAAAAGCTTGTCGAAGAAAACCTGATAAGCAGCTTTGCAGGTATGTGGGCATCATCATATATACTGTTGCCCATCGGGATCTTCCTTACCTACAAGGCTTCAAATGATTCGATGATAATGAATGTTGATACGTATATTCAATTCTTCAGGAAGATAAAAGATTTCATTTACAGAATTGTTATTCAGGGAAAGAGATTAAGATCTGAACTAAAAAACAAAAGTGATGAGTAGTTACAAATTAAATACAATAGAAGAGGCGGTTGAGGATATAAGCAAAGGCAGGCTTATTATTGTTGTAGATGATGAGGATCGTGAAAATGAAGGGGATTTCATCTGTGCTGCGGAACTTATCACACCTGAAATAGTAAACTTCATGGCGAAGCATGGAAGGGGACTGATCTGCGTGGCTCTTCCGGAGGAGAGATGTGATGAACTTGACCTCCATCTTATGGTAGGTAATAATACCTCTCTTCACGAAACGCAATTCACAGTCTCTGTCGATCTCATCAACGATGAAACAACCACAGGTGTCTCTGCGAAAGACCGGTCCGTAACAATCAGGGCTCTTGTAGATCCGGCCACAAAACCGTCTGATCTTGGACGGCCCGGCCATATATTCCCGCTCAAAGCCAAGGCTAAAGGGGTTCTCAGGAGAGCCGGACACACTGAGGCGGTTGTCGACCTTACCCGTTTCGCAGGTCTCAACCCCGGGGGAGCACTTGTGGAAATTATGAATGATGACGGATCAATGGCACGACTTTCTGATCTGGTAAAGCTGAGGAAGAAATTCGGCACAAAGATCATTTCAATCCGCGATCTGATCAGATATAAACTCGACAGAGATACAATAATCGAAACCGGCGAAAGGGTTAAGCTGCCGACCGACCGGGGAGATTTCGATTTCATTCCCTTCAGACAGACAAGCAACGGACTTGAACACGGGGCCCTTGTGAAAGGATCCTGGACAACAGATGAACCGGTGATGGTAAGAGTACATTCTTCATGCTTTACAGGAGATATTTTCGGATCGCTCAGGTGTGATTGCGGACCACAACTTCATAAGGCTATGGAAATGGTTGAAAAGGAAGGAAAAGGTGTGGTTATTTACCTTAGTCAGGAAGGACGGGGTATAGGATTATTCAATAAGATCAAAGCCTACAGGCTTCAGGACGAAGGTATGGATACTGTACAGGCAAACCTTAAACTGGGATTCGGAGAGGATGAAAGGGATTATGGAGTGGGAGCCAGTATAATGAGAGCGCTCGGACTGGGGAAGATAAGGCTGATCTCCAATAACCCTGTAAAAAGAGCCGGCCTCGAGGGTTATGGCATCAGGATAGTGGAAACTATCCCCCTCATAATCGAATCCAATCCTTATAATCAGTTTTACCTCGAAACAAAAGCAAATAAAATGGGACATAATCTCACATGCTACAAACATGTTGTGAAAGATTAGTCTTCCAGATTTAATTCATCTGACATTGGAGACCATCATGAAAGATCTCAGGATAGTTTTTATGGGGACACCTGAATTTGCAGTATCCTCCCTTGGAGCACTGCTAATGAATGGCTTCAATGTTGTTTCTGTAGTTACAACACCTGATAAGCCGGCCGGAAGGGGAAGAAAACTTACAGAATCGGCTGTAAAGGTATTTGCCGGGAACAGCTGTCTTCCTGTACTCCAGCCGGAAAACCTGAAAGATCCGGCGTTTATCCGGACCTTAAGCGACATGAATGCCGACATATTCATTGTAGTTGCATTTCGTATGCTTCCCGAAGTTGTCTGGAGGATCCCGCGGGCAGGAACGATCAATCTTCACGCATCACTACTTCCACATTACCGGGGCGCTGCGCCAATCAACCATGCCATAATCAATGGTGAATCATTTACCGGGGTTACAACTTTTTTTATAGACGATAAGATCGATACCGGACAAATACTTCTCAGGGAAGGTATCCCGATATATCCTTTTGAAAATGCAGGTGATCTCCACGACAGGCTGATGAAAGCCGGTGCCAGACTTGTTATAAGGACCCTTAAGGCAATATTTGAAGACCATATTTCTCCTATGCCCCAGTCGGCATTCCTGAAACCTGGTGAAATTCCGAAGACAGCACCTAAATTATTCCCCGAAGATTGCATAATTGACTGGGATAATGAATCATACAAAATACATAATTTCATCAGGGGACTGGCTCCTTATCCGGGTGCGAGATCATTTCTCACCAATGGCATTAAGAAATATTCTTTTAAAATATATGAAAGCCGGCCGGAAACTGAGCCTCATCGGCTCTCTCCCGGCTCAGTAATTTCCGACGGGAAGAATTATCTTAAGATTGCTACCGGGAACGGATTCATGAATATTATAACGCTGCATCTTGAAGGCAGAGAGAAAATGAGTGTTGCTGAATTTCTCAGGGGATTTAATATAAATGATTTTACAATATCAGCAAGATAAACGGGATCGCGGAGAACATGCATAGCAAATCCTCCTTTCATGAAGGCCGGACCTGGCGCAGCCATATGACCTGACCTTCAGCCGGTTCTTCTCCTTCCGGCATCCTGTTATATTCATAAAGTTTTTTCAGCTTTACACCATATTTCTGTGATATCGAATGCATCGAATCTCCGGCTACAGAAGTGTGCTTTTCCCTGCCCTGCTCTGCCTTATCACGCTTTGGCTGGAGATAAAGTATCTGGCCCGGAACCGTCGAAAAATCATCTCCGAGATCGTTGAATCTCTGAAGTTCCCATTTAAAAACGCCGAACTCTTTTTCAATCATTCCGAGTGTCTCACCGTCTTTTACAATTATATATTGCAAGCGGTTATTTTCCATTACCCTGGGAGCATTAATGCGTACAGTAAAATTATCATTTATAACCGGAGTGGCTGAAGGTCTTTCTTCAGCGGTCTGACTTTTAACCTTTTCAGAAACCGGAACCCGGATTTCCGGTTTAATTTCTTCAGAAGGAGGCTTAGCTTCAGGTTTTAAAGGGGCTTCAGCATAATAAACATCGAAATGCTGAAGTTTGTTCTCCTCGATCTTCCTGATAAGCATTTCAGCATAATGCGGATTAGTCGCATAACCGGCTTTCTTCAGTCCCCGTGCCCAGCCTTTGTAATCTGTAACCGGGAGTGTGAACAGGGAACTATACCGCGACCTTGTCTTAAGAAAATCGGAATGATCGATAAAGGAATCCTCCGGCCGGGAATATTTTCTGAAACATTCATTGCGTCTGTCATCATGATGCTTTATACTTGGCCCGGTCCAGTCATCATGACATTTGATCCCGAAATGATTATTCGCTTCGCGTGCAAGTGTACTGCGGCCATGATCAGATTCGATCATCCCCTGGGCAAGTGTAATGCTTGCCGGAACGCCTGTCCTTTTCATTTCACTCACAGCTAAATCTTTATAGCGCTCAATATAATCCTGCACTCCTGGCCTGTTACCTGCAGGCGGACTGACTGCGGGTCTGTTCACACGGCATGAACCCAGAACGGTAATTAATAAAACTGAGGTGTATAAAATTATGTTACCTTTCACTGACTTTCGGTTTGCACAAAAATAGCAAGAAAGATTGCTACTTTTGCATTATGTTTTTAATTAGAACATTATGATTAAAACTAAAAATATCAGCTTTTCTTATACAGAATTTGAAAAAATCGACGAGCTGGATGCCGGCGACCGGGAACTTCTTATTTCTGCAATGAAAGCGGTTGAGAATGCATATGCTCCGTATTCTCAATTTAAGGTCGGGGCTGCAGTAAGGCTTGAAAGCGGTACCATAATCGCCGGCACAAATATCGAAAATGCAGCATTCCCTTCCGGTATATGCGCCGAAAGAAGTGCACTTGCCGGTGCTGTTTCAAACCATCCCGGAGATATTCCGGTGGCAATGGCAATAGCAGCAAACAATACTGAAGGACTTACCGATGATCCGGTATCACCCTGCGGAAACTGCAGACAGGTAATAATTGAGGAAGAATACAGGAACGGAAAACCTTTAAGGATAATACTGGGGGGAAAAAGAAAAATCAGGATAATTGAAAAAGCGACAGATCTTCTGCCACTTTGTTTCACCATGAAATTCCCGGGATTCACTCCCCGCTGATTATCAGCTGGAAACCTGATCCGTGAATATTCTTTATGTTGAGACTGGGATCTTCCGAAAGAAATTTCCGCAGTTTGGTGATATATACATCCATGCTTCTGGCTGTAAAATAATCATCATTACCCCAGATTTTCTTTAAGGCAACTTCCCTGCTGATAAGTGCATTTGGATTTACGGCAAGTAGTTCAAGAAGCTGTGCTTCTTTCGGAGAAAGCTTCTTTTCATCGTTTCCGATAGTCAGTGTCCTGAGCCTGGAATTAAAAACAAATTTCCCGATCTCATAAATATCTTTCGTCCCGCTCTGAAAATCCCGTCTGGCCAGAATAGCACGCAATTTTGCCAGAAGTATGTCCGTGTCAAAAGGCTTTGTTATGTAATCATCGCCTCCCACACCATATCCTTTCAGCACATCTTCCTTCATCTTTTTGGCTGTAAGGAAGATAATAGGGACAAGGTTATTAATCTGGCGAATCTCATTGGCAATCGTAAATCCGTCGACATGCGGAAGCATTACATCAAGTATACATATGTCGAAATTTCCCTTCCTGTAATGATCAACAGCAAATTTCCCGTCATCCACCCAGTCGACTGAAAAATCATTCAGCTCGAGATAGGATTTCAGGACCGAGCCGAAACTCAGATCATCTTCGACAAGGAATATTTTAACAGGTTTCCCGTTCATTTTATATTCTCATGGTTATATGGTAAAAAAACTTCAAACCGGCTTCCTTTACCGGGTTCGCTGTGAACAGTAATATTGCCTTTGTGTGCATTGACAATGTATTGGACATAGTTGAGGCCGAGTCCGAAGCCCTTTACATCATGAACATTCCCCGAGGGTTTCCTGTAAAATCTTTCAAAGATATTGTTCTGAACACTTTTTGACATACCGATACCCTTATCTTCAACTGACATTAAAATACCTTTCCCGTTGTTTTTTGTCCGGATTTTAATCTCCGGCGCCTCCGGAGAGTATTTTATCGCATTATCAAGAAGATTGTTTACAAGATTATAAAGATGCTCATTATCCCCTTTAATAATATCTTCCTTTGCTTCCAGATAAAGTGATACTTTCCCGTTCCTCTGCTGTACAATTATATCATTGGTCTCCACTGCGCGTTCAATTACAGAATGAAGTGACAGATCCTCAAAGTTAAAGTTTATTTCCCTCTTGTCAAGCGATGAGATCTGAAGGATCGTTTCCACCTTTTTATTCATCCGGCTGTTCTCCTTCTTGATCATGCTTATAAAATGCCTTATTCTGGATTCATCACCGATGACTTTCGGATTTGTAATCGTATCTGCTGCAAGAGATATGGTTGCAATCGGTGTTTTAAACTCATGGGTCATATTATTCAGAAAATCGGATTTCATTTCCGAGATCTTTTTCTGATTAATAATAAACCAGAGGCTCATTGCGAAGGTAGCCAGGATTATAAGGGAAAAGAGCAGAGATGCAGTAAGAACCCATGCCATCGATCCGAGGACATAATTTGTCCGCTCTGGAAATACAACCGACAGGATCAAATCCTGCTGAATTATATTGTCGGGAAAGAGCCTGACTTTATAATTGCTTTTCAGGAAATCGTTCTTACCCGATTTTTTAAACGTCCCTTCCCCCACAACGCCATTCCTTATTATAGCATATTCAAACGGCGTCTGTACATTTCTGAAAAGCAATGATCTTTTGAGAGCAAACTCTACCTCTTTGTTATCAAGTTCCATTGTCTTTTCCCACGAATAGATCTCTGAGATCATCCTGTTACTCATATTCTGGAACTCGCTCTGGCGCTTTTTGACCCACTCTATGAATTCTCTCTGCCTGATATATACTTCACCTGAATTTTTGTTATCAGAAGAAGCCTGTTGTCTGATCAACTCAGTATCTTTAGGGGTTGACGATTGAAGTACAAGGCCCGGTCCTGGCCCGAATACCGTGTCGTGTACCACAACAACCGGTTCCTGTCCCGGCACTTTGGTCACTGACTGATTAGTTATCCTGACACTTACCTGGTCACCTGCTGATGAATATATACTTCCGATACTTGAGTATCCGGTAACATCATTTACCTGATTATTAATTGCAGCGGAGCCCGGGAACATAAAGTTATTGAATAAAGCCATCTCCCTTGAAGATTCGATGGATGCTGCAGCGTCATTTATACCGGCTATGACCGCAGCATTAAAGTTATCATTCTGTGTCCCCACTGCATTCCTGATCCACACCGACTGCACCCATATAATACCGAGCAGGGACAGGAGCATCATAAATACCAGCCATATGAATTTGTTCCGGTTCATGGTACAAAGTTAAATTATCCTGTCAGATCCGGGATATTATTTAACTTTTCATTAACGCATATTAACCTGAATTTAACTTGGTTTCAGGTGTATTACCGTAATTTTGGAAAGACAATTCCGATCACGCTTTCATGTTCATTCCCGAAGGATGCTTTCTCAAAGCATCCTTTTCTTGTTTTTACCCCTGATCACTCAGGGTGGGGAGAATGAGGAATATCCTCCTTGTATCGTTTTACCCCTAAATCCCCCTGGGGGGTTGGGGGGTAAAAGCCCCCCCTGGGGGGTTGGGGGGTAAAAGCCCCCCCTGTTGGTTGGGGGGTAAAAGTTCCGGGTACTTGGTGGGAGATCTGTCTTTTGTAACGGCCTTTTACTCATAATTGAAGATCTTCCACAGATCGCCTTCAGGAAAAGGAGCAGTAATTACTATTTTCTCCTTTTTAACGGGATGAATGAATTCAAGTCTCCTTGCCATCAGACTTATACCTCCATTCTCATTGTACCTGTCGAAACCATATTTCAGATCACCCTTTACCGGACAACCTATTGCTGCAAGCTGAGCTCTGATCTGGTGATGACGTCCTGTATGAAGTTCTATTTCCAAAAGATAATAGCGGTCCCATCTCCCTGCGATCGTGTAAGTAAGTCTCGCTTCTTTCGATCCTTTCACCTCCTTATCAAAAACATAAGATTTGTTCTGTTTTTCATTTCTTTTCAGGAAGTGAGTTATTGTTGCGGTATTATCCGGCGGATGTTTCTTTACAATTGCCAGGTATGTTTTTTTCACCATCGATGATCTGAACATTTCATTCATCCTGGAAAGCGCTTTTGAGGTCCGGGCGTAAAGTATTACACCGCTGACCGGTCTGTCGAGCCTGTGAACTACACCAAGGAACACCTCGCCTGGTTTATTGTATTTTGCAGCCAGATATTTTTTTAATTCAGTATCAAGAGATGTATCACCGGATTTATCCCCCTGAGACAGATCTGACGGACGCTTACTGACAGCAATAAGATGGTTATCTTCGTACAGGATCTCCGGCATGGTCAGTATTGTTCCTTTTCATTTGGGAACTGGCGATTCCTGACGTCATTTATGTAGGCACTCACCGCTCCTTTTATCTCATCGTGCAGGTTATGATACCGGCGAAGAAAGCGTGGAGAGAATTCCTGGTTAATTCCAAGCATATCATGCAGAACCAGTACCTGTCCGTCGGTTCCGGCACCTGCTCCTATACCGATAACAGGTATCCTGACACTTAGAGTAACCTCTTCTGCCAGCTTTGCAGGTATCTTTTCAAGGACTATGGCAAAACATCCTGCCTTTTCAAGAAGCTGAGCATCTTCCATCAGTCTTTTTGCTTCTTCCGTTTCCTTTGCTCTTACGACATAGGTCCCGAACTTATGTATAGCCTGAGGAGTAAGCCCCAGGTGTCCCATAACCGGAATTCCTGCAGAAAGGATCCTTTCGACCGACTCGACCACCTGACGGCCACCTTCCAGCTTGACAGCTTGTGCTCCAGTCTCTTTCATTATCCTTATCGAAGAAGCAAGAGCCTCTCTTGAATTGCCCTGGTAGGTCCCGAAAGGAAGATCTACAACGACCAGAGCCCTTTTAACTGCCCTCACCACCGATGCTGCATGATATATCATATTATCAAGGGTGATCGGCAGAGTTGTTGCATACCCTGCCATTACATTGGAAGCAGAATCTCCTACTAGAATTATATCAATTTCCGCTTCGTCCAGAATCCTGGCAAATGAATAATCGTATGCTGTCAGCATAGCAATCTTTTCACCTTTAAGCTTCATCTCATTCAGAACATGAGTTGTTACCTTTCTGACAGAATTAAATACCGACATAGCTCCGCTGTTTTTATGAATGCAAAGTTACTTATTTCTTTTCATTAACGCCTATATGCCGTGACTGTCGTTTTGTCAGTAACTCCGAATGGCATAATCATTGTTGAATAACTGTATCAAAATGAAAATTCAAATACTAATAAAATGGGAAAAATAATCGGTATAGATCTTGGAACTACGAATTCATGTGTTGCGGTGATGGAAGGAAATGAGCCTGTCGTTATCCCCAACAGTGAGGGTAAGAGAACTACTCCATCAATCGTCGCATTTGTTGAAAATGGTGAACGTAAAGTCGGAGATCCGGCAAAACGTCAGGCAATAACCAACGCCACAAAGACAGTTTATTCAATCAAAAGGTTCATGGGTGAGACCTACGACAAGCTTAATGCTGAGATTAAGAGAGTTACATACAATGTTGAAAGAGGCGACAATAATACTCCAAGGGTAAAAATCGATAACAGATTATATTCACCCCAGGAAATATCTGCCATGATACTGCAGAAGATGAAAAAGACTGCCGAAGACTACCTTGGTCAGGAGGTAACTGAAGCTGTCATTACTGTACCGGCATATTTCAGTGACTCGCAGCGTCAGGCTACCAAAGAAGCCGGTGAAATTGCCGGGCTTAAAGTAAAAAGAATCATCAATGAGCCCACAGCTGCTTCTCTGGCCTACGGTCTGGACAAGAAATCACAGGATCTCAAAATTGCTGTTTTTGACCTCGGAGGTGGTACATTTGATATTTCAATTCTGGAACTCGGAGACGGTGTTTTTGAAGTAAAATCGACAAATGGTGATACTCACCTCGGCGGTGATGATTTTGACCATCTTATAATCGACTGGCTGGCTGAAGAATTTAAAAGAGATGAGGGTATCGATCTCAGGAAAGATCCGATGGCCATGCAAAGGCTGAAGGAAGCTGCTGAAAAAGCAAAGATCGAACTTTCAAGCAGTACATCAACTGAAATAAATCTGCCATATATAATGCCGGTTGACGGTATTCCAAAGCACCTTGTAAAGACACTTACCCGTGCAAATTTTGAAAAAATTTGTGACAAGCTGTTCCAGGCATGTATCGAACCCTGCCGGAAAGCTCTGTCAGACTCGGGCTATAAGGTTTCAGATATCGACGAAGTGCTTCTCGTAGGCGGATCTACAAGAATACCTGCAATCCAGCAGCTTGTTGAGAATTTCTTTGGAAAAACCCCGTCAAAAGGTGTTAATCCCGATGAGGTTGTTGCTGTAGGAGCTGCAATACAGGGTGGAGTTCTCACAGGTGAAGTAAAGGATGTCCTTCTTCTTGATGTAACCCCTCTTTCACTGGGAATCGAAACCATGGGAGGTGTTATGACAAAGCTTATTGAATCAAATACCACTATTCCGACCAAGAAAACGGAGGTCTTCACCACTGCAGCAGATAACCAGCCTTCGGTTGAGATACATGTACTACAGGGCGAAAGGCCTATTGCTTCAGGAAATAAAACTATCGGAAGGTTCCATCTTGACGGTATACCACCAGCCCCAAGGGGTATTCCTCAGATTGAAGTTACCTTTGATATCGATGCCAACGGAATATTGCATGTGACCGCTAAAGACAGGGGTACCGGCAAAGAACAAAGGATAAGGATTGAAGCATCTTCAGGCCTCAGTGAAGATGAGATAAGAAGAATGCGCGATGAAGCCAAGGCCAATGAGGAAGCCGATAAAAAAGCCAGGGAAAAAGCTGAAAAGATTAATACTGCCGACAGTATGATCTTCAGCACCGAAAAACAGCTGAAAGAATTTGGGGATAAACTTCCTTCTGATAAAAAATCAGCTATTGAGAATGCTCTGGCAAGACTGAAGGATGCACACAAACGTCAGGATCTTGCCGCCATCGATTCAGCCATCGCCGGCCTGAACACTGTATGGCAGGCAGCCTCCGAGGAAATGTATAAAACGGCCCAGAATGCAGGTCCGGGCGCTTCACAACCCGGTCCCGGACAGGCCGGACCGCAGCAACCCGGAGGAAGTGATTCCAAATCCGGGAACGACGAGGTAACTGATGTCGACTTTGAAGAAGTGAAATAAGGATTATTCCTTCCGTTTAAGTTTAACCGCAAAGGCCGCAGAGGATGCGCAAAGAACGCAAAGATGTTTAATTATATAACAGCTTTGCGTGCCGATAGCTATCGGCATTTGCGTAACACTTTGCGAACTTTGCGGTTAATTTCTTCCTGAACATAGTCTTTTTTAGTACTTTTGCAGGGGGTTTTTCGTTTCTTCAATATGAATATCAAAATATTCACAATCATTTCATTAATTTCTGTCGCGGCAACAGCCTTCTGCCAGACTGACTCCGGCATAAATAAAACCGATCAGCAGGGACGAAAACAGGGGAGGTGGATAACAAGATATCCTAACGGCAATATCCTTTACGAGGGAGAGTTCATAAACGGTAATCCTTCCGGTCAGTTTAAGAGATATTACGATGACCAGACACTCAATTCGGTAATGGTATTTTCCGGTGAAGGCAGAGTAGCCGATGCAAAAATCTATTTCCCTGACGGATCGATTGCCGCAAGCGGGAAATATGTTAACCGCCTTAAAGAAGGTAAATGGAAATTCTTCTCCTCATCTGTCCAGGGTTATCTGATCAATGAGGAGGAATACTCAAAAAGCCTCAGGAACGGCATTTCACTTAAATTCTATACAGACAGTACTATCGCTGAGAAAGCCTTCTATAAAAATGATAAAAAAGAAGGCGAATGGATACAATACTATGCAAGCGGCAAACTGTTCCTGAAAGCATTTTATACCAGTGGTCTGCTTAACGGTAATTTCGAGGTATGGTACGAAAATGGTAATCCGGAAATAAAAGGAACTTATAAAAATAACCTCCGTGAAGGTAAATGGATTATTTACAATGAAGACGGTACGGTCAGATACGAGATGAATTATGAAGGGGGTGTGACTAAAGACCGACGGATGGATATTGAGTCATCAGAGATCATTGATAACCTTGAAAAGAACAAGGGGAAAATTGCCGATCCCGAAAAGACCGGGGAACTGGAACGATGAATGAACATTCTCCAATGACGGGGAAAACAATCAGGTATACTGCCGCTTCTATCCTCCTGCTTTCAGCCTGCCTGCTGCTGAACGGTCAGGCTGACAATTACCGCTATTTTTACAGGGTATACTTCACCGATAAGAATGCAAATGCCGGCATAACCGATCCGTCTTTAATATTATCTGATAAAGCCATTGAAAGAAGGCGGAAATCAGGAACAGGTGCACCCGACATACGGGATGTACCTGTATTTTCAGGTTATCTTGACCAGGTCAGAGCCATGGGACTGTCTCTGCATTGCACTTCAAAATGGCTGAATACCGGATTATTCAAATCATCAGAGCCAATAAATTCATCACTTGTGCTCTCACTGCCATTTGTGAAAGAGGTAAGAACAGTCAAATCCCCCGCAGATAAAAGTTCATTCGCTGACAAACTTGATTTTCAATTTATTGAATCAGACCTCCCGGCATATGACCAGCCTCTTACAATGATAAAAGGGCAATCTCTTCATAATGCAGGATATGACGGCAGGGGAATTCTGGTGGCAGTGCTCGACGGTGGATTCAATGATGCTGATATAATTCCGTCACTTGAGCTGCTTCGGAAAAGGAAGGGGATAAAAGTAACACATGATTTTGTTACCGGAAATACAGATGTATTTGATCATCATTCTCATGGGACCGCCGTTCTTTCAGTTCTGGCAGGCCATATCGAGGGAATCATCCGGGGAACTGCTCCCGGAGCCGATTTCATGCTTTTCCGGACTGAAGACACGTCGGATGAATTCCCCGTTGAAGAGGATTTCTGGGTTGCTGCTGCCGAATTTGCCGACAGTGCAGGTGCCGATATAATAACTTCTTCTCTTGGCTACGGGTATTTTGACGATCCGGCACTTGATTATAAGTTTTCCGATCTCGATGGTAACAGCGCTTTCGTGACCCGGGCAGCCGATATTGCTGCATCAAAAGGTATACTGGTATTCTGCAGTGCCGGTAATGAAAGAAACAAGAAATGGGAAAGAATACTTGCCCCGTCCGACGGAGATAGTGTGATGTGTATCGGGGCTGTCGACAGAAATGAGATCATTTCAGCATTTTCCTCTGCCGGCCCGTCAGCCGATGGCCGGATAAAACCCGATATATCTGCAATGGGCGTGAGCGTAACAATTCAGACTTCTCCGGCATCAGTTTCTATTGCAAGCGGAACATCTTTTTCATGTCCCGTCATGAGCGGAATAACCGCATGCCTCCTTCAAGCGGTACCTTCAGCTACAAACACTGAAATCATTGAAGCATTACATAAGTCAGCTGACAGATTTATTTCACCGGATTCCCTCTATGGTTATGGTATCCCTGATATGTCAGCCGCGCTTAAAAACCTGCAGGATAAACGTCTTAATATCCCAGAAAACGAACTTGTATTAGCACCGAATCCTTCTGCAGGAGATATTGAGATAATCTTCAAAGAACAGCCTGAATCAGTCAGACTGGAAATATTCTCTTCTTCGGGACGAATTATATACAGCAGGTATTATAGTACATTTGCAGGCCGGAGCCTCAGGATAACTGAACTTGGTAAAAGGGAACAGGGGATATATTTTATAAAACTCACAACTTCGACCGGCTCCTGGGTAAAAAAGATAATTAAAATCAACAGCTGATAATGGCCGACAAGCTATCACTGACCGAATTACAGCTCATAATTAAGGACTCTCTGTATCTGGCCATGCCTGATATGTACTGGGTTACTGCGGAAATATCCGAGATAAGGGAGAACTATGCAGGTCATTGTTACCTTGAACTGATTGAAAAACATCCCGGTGAACAAAATGTCAGGGCACGTGTCAAGGCTGTCATCTGGAATAACCGGTACAGGTTCCTGAAATCGCTTTTTGAAAATGTTACCGGAGAACTGCTCAAAGCAGGAATGAAAGTACTTGTAAAAATTAAGGTCGACTATCATGAAATATACGGACTGAGCCTTATAATCTCGGATATAGATCCGTCTTATACCGCCGGGGAAATGGCCCTCAGGAGACAAATGATACTAAAAAGGCTCAGTGATGAAGGTGTTCTGATGATGAATAAGGAACTCGAACTTCCCTTTGTACCACAGAGAATCGCCGTCATTTCATCCGCCAGCGCTGCAGGATACGGGGATTTCATCAGACAACTTAAAGAAAATCCTTACGGCTATGTATTTTATACAGCTCTTTTTGAAGCAATAATGCAGGGAAACGAAACCGAATTTAGCGTTATCAGAGCGCTTGAAAGAATAGCTCTTAAGGCTGAAATGTTCGATATAGTTGCAATAATACGTGGTGGCGGATCACAAAGCGACCTCAGCTGGTTTGATAATTATAATATTGCTTATTACGTTACCCAGTTCCCTCTCCCTGTGATAACCGGGATCGGACATGACAAAGATATGTCGGTGACTGATATGGTTGCATTCCGGTCACTAAAAACCCCGACAGCTGTCGCAGACTTTATTACAGGAACTGTTCTGGAAGCAGAAAACCATATTAACCAGCTCAGCACACAGATTGCCGAACATACAAGAAAAACCTTACTCAGATACAGGGATATAACCGAATATTTCAGAACAAAGCTTATTCCCGTCGCCAGACTCGCCATATCCGACCGGAAAGAGGATCTTTCAAACAGGATAATAGGAATAATCAATGTCGGAAAGGAATATATTATCAGAGCCGGATTCCTGCCTGAAAACCTGTCCTCAAGACTTGTTTCATCCACAGGTTCATTTATCTTATCAGGGAAAACATCCCTGGAGAGAAATAAAAAGGATCTTAAGAGCCTGACAATGAAGGTTATTGAAAACTCAGGAAAGAAACTGGCGGAAATGCAGAACAGCCTGAACATCCTTGATCCGGTCAGCGTCCTGAAAAGAGGATTTACAATTACATCTAAAAACGGAGAAATAATAAAAAGTTCCGCTGATCTGTCAGAAGATGATATTATTGATACCCTGTTCAGTGACGGATCCATTGCAAGCCGGGTATTACAGCAGCAGAAGGAAAATAAATCTGACTGAAGTTAAGATAAACCAACATTTACAGAAAACAAAACAGACATAAAATATGGCAAAGAAAGAATTCTCATTCAGTGAGGCAGTGGTTGAAATTGATAAGATCCTCAAAAATATAGAGAGCGGCAACCTTGATGTAGACAAACTATCGGGAGAAGTAAAACGGGCTTCGGAACTGATAAGACAGTGTCAGAAAAAACTCAGAACAACAGAAGATGAGATCAATAATATCTTTAAGGAACTCATATAAAGTAAATCAGGACCGAAGTCCTGATTTACTACTACCCTAAACCTAAATCCATGAAAAAATTTCTGTAACCTTCTTTTACTACCTTTCGCCTCTTTTAACGAAAGATATAAAACGAATGTTTCAGAAATTTACAAAAAATTTCGAACAAAACTATAGTTTGTTGATAAATATCATTACTCAACTCCCAAAACATCCTTAAAAGCCTTAACGAAAGTATCTTTTGGCAATGCACCCATAGCCATCTGAGGCTGGCCCTCCACCGGAACGAACAGGAAAGAAGGGATGCTCCTGATCCCGAAAACCGCTGCCAGTTCCTGCTCTTCCTCAGTATTTACCTTGTACACATCAAGCTTCCCGGTGAAAACCTCTGAAAGATCCTCAAGAACGGGTGCAACCATTTTACACGGTCCACACCAGTCAGCATAAAAATCCACAATACATGGCTTGTCACCCTCAAATTTCCACTCCTTGTTCTTTTCGTAATCGAATACTTTGCTTTTAAAGGTCTCTTTTGTTAAATGCTCAGTCATTTTATGATTTATTAAGTATTTCAAAAATAATATCTTCAGCCTAATCTCAAGGTTCATGCCACAAAGGTACACTTCCGGCAATTAACAAAAAATCATCGGATAATTGTAACTTTGTCAGGAATTATTGATAAATTGTCATATCTATATATGAATATATGTCTAAATGACAAGATTTTCAGGATCATCTCCGATGTAGTTACAGCAGAGGGTGTAGCGGCTTATGTGACAGGAGGATGGGTAAGGGACTGCCTGTTGAAAAGGGACCATCCGGGAAAGGATATTGATATAGTTGTGATCGGAAGCGGGATAGATATTGCAGAGAAAACGGCTTACAGGATAGATCCCGGGATTAACGTAAGTGTATTTAAGAATTTCGGTACAGCCATGTTCCGGTGGAAGGAATATGAAATTGAGTTTGTAGGCGCCAGGAAGGAATCATATGACAGGGGTTCGAGGAAACCAGTTGTTGAGGATGGAACTCTTGAGGATGACCAGAAAAGAAGAGATTTCACCATAAATGCCATGGCTGTAAGTCTTGGCAAAGATTCTTTTGGCCGCTTCCTCGATCCTTTTAATGGCACTGAGGATCTTAAAAACAAAATTATCAGGACGCCTCTTGAGCCGGGTATGACATTTTCTGATGATCCGCTGAGGATGTTAAGGGCTGTGAGATTTGCCACACAGCTTGGATTTTCGATAGATGAGACAACCTTCCTGTCGATCTCAGAAAATGCAGGCAGAATGAGGATCGTATCCCAGGAAAGGATTATTGCCGAAATCAACAAGATAATGATGTGTGAAAAGCCCTCTGAAGGATTTATCCTGCTGGAGCGATCGGGATTGCTTGGCATAATTTTCCCCGAGCTTGATAATCTTAAAGGGATTGAAAAGAAGGGAGGGAAAGCCCACAAGGATAATTTTCTTCATTCGCTTGAGGTACTGGATAATATCTCACAGAGGACGGATAACTTGTGGTTAAGGTGGGCGGCTCTGCTGCATGATATTGCCAAACCGCTTACAAAGAAATATACTCCAGGTACAGGCTGGTCATTTCACGGTCACGAATTTAAAGGCTCAAAAATGATACCTGACATTTTCCGGAAGCTGAAGCTGCCTCTGAATGAGAACATGAAATATGTTCAGAAGCTTGTCGACCTTCACCTCCGGCCTATTGCCCTTTCCCAGGAAGAAATCACCGATTCTGCCATCAGAAGGCTTCTTTTCGAAGCAGGTGATGATATAGATGATCTGATGTTGTTATGTGAAGCTGATATCACCTCAAAGAACGAGAAAAGAAAGAACCAGCATCTTGAGAATTTCGGAGTTGTCAGGCAAAAACTCAGGGAAATTGAAGAGAAAGATGCGCTCAGGAACTTTCAGCCTCCTGTTGACGGGGAGGAAATTATCAGGACTTTTGGCATAAGACCGGGAAAGGAGGTTGGTATAATAAAAAACGCCATCAGGGAGGCTATACTTGACGGAATCATACCAAATGAGCACGACGCTGCCAGAAACCTCATGATTGAAAAGGGAAAGGAACTGGGCCTTTCACCGGCAGAACCGGTCATCTGACTTTCAGATCAAGCAATACCGGCAGGTGATCACTGAAGCCTCCCAGATACCTGTAGCCGTTCCAGGTTGAAAAAGGGCTCAATCCGGGGTATAAAGGATCTTCCCTGAGGAGGAATCCGGGTTTAAATACTCTGAACAGATCTTTTCCTGTAAAGATCCCGTCAGAACAATCAATTAGCCATTCTGAAACAAGTACCTGATCAATCATTTCCCAGATACCCCTGTACCGGTAACTTCCATTTGACTTTCCCGTATCTTCCGAAAGATTAATTATCCGGATTCCCGATCTGTATGGTCCTGAAAGCATCCGTACCATATCATCATCAGGTGAGGCGTTAAGATCACCTGTTATGATTACCTTTACCCTGCTGCTTCTGACAAAGGCCAGTGAATCGATCTTTTGCCTGAGCATATCAGCAATACTCTCACGCAGGGGTTCTCCGGCAAGCACTCCCCCCCGCCTTGAAGGCCAATGGTTAACAAAGACATGTATTGTATCTCCTCCGGTAAGGAATTCAGCATACAGAACACTTCTTGTTGAAGTGCCATCGCTGTAACTGATGTCAGGGGAAAGAAATTTCCAATTCTTTAAATCAACAACACCTTTCCTGTAAATCAGGCACACATCGATGCCTCTCGGATCAGGTGAATCTTCATGCAGAATGCCATAATCAAATTTCGAAAGATTTGTAGTCCTTATCAGATCTTCCAGCACCTTACGGTTCTCAACCTCGCAAAAACCGATAATCTCAGGTGGCGACCATTCACCTGCAGCAGTAATTGCTTTATATAATGACCATATCTTCTTTTCATATCTCCTGTAATTCCATCTCCTTAAGCTGCCTGGAAGAAATTCATTATCATCCGTTGTACTATCATCATAGATATCAAAAAGGTTTTCGACATTATAAAACATCAGCCTCACAGACTGCCTGGTGGCAGACTGCGGAAATACCTCACTGAATTGCAGAAGCAGCAGCAAAAAGATACCGGTCATCCTGATCACGATACCATCTGACATATGTTATTATAACCAGTTTTTCAGAAAGCGTTTATCCAGCGGTATCTTCGGGCACTCTCCCCGAATTTGACAGCCACTGTAAGCTCATGAGTCCCGATACTCTGCCTGCGGATATCCGTCAATGTAAAATCAAATGCATATGCAAAATAGAAACGGTCATATTTCAGCCCGAGCAGAAGTATAAGTGCATCATTTGTCCGCCATGACAAACCAGCCCAGTAATCCTCCTTATAATATACTCTTGCGGTAAGATCCATTTGCAGCGATTTGAATATCAGGTCGGATGATTTAATATAGGCTGAAGGCTCCAGGAGCCAGTTTTCCGTAAGAGGGAACTTGATCCCGCCTGTCAGATAATAATGCCCAAGTTCACCGGTCTTTCTCGGATCGTCTGCGTTATTAAACAGCAGCGATCCACGGAATAGATTTGTCATAGCAAAACCGAGATAATATCTCGATGTGGTGTAGCTTGTTCCGAAGTTAAAATCGGGAATAAATACAGATCTGTCGTATGTGTTAAGCAGAGGGTCGTCGGTATCATAGATCAGGTTATCTGTATTTACTGCAAACTGGTATGCCGAAAGAGCCAGCCCGAACGATAGGTTACTTTGATAACCTTCTGTCTTCCCAAGGCTAATATGATATGCATAAATGGCCTGAAGCCCTGTACGTCTCATTATACCGTTATTATCACTGAAAATATATCCCCCTACTCCCACTCTGCTTCCTTTAGATGGTTTGACAAGCTTCTTCCTGACCGTAGTGGATTTTGATATATAGCTGTTCTTCAATATTCTTGTCTGGAAGCTGGCCGCATAAGTGGCAGGGTTCTGGGCCAGACCCATCCACTGCTCCCTTGCGGTCAGACTTATAGTTGAATAACCATCACGTCCGGCAAATGAAGGATTCACAAGATATCCGTTCATGATGTACTGACTGTACATCGGAACCTGCTGCGCCGCTACTTCCTTACCGAACGAAATAATGACCGCAAGCAGAAGAAAACATTTTATAAGCTTCATATATACTGTCTTCATAATATCCCTCTTTACCTTATTATACTTATTACACCGGAACGTGGTTTAGAGCCGTCGTTCAGGTACAAGATATAGTGATATGAATCTGTAGGCATTAATCTTCCGTTAAATCTTCCATCCCATGGATCGGCAGATATATTCCGTGATTTATATACAAGCTTGCCCCACCTGGTGTAAACAAGTACCTCAGCTCCGGGATAAAGATCGATGTTCCGTATCCTCCATTCATCATTGAATCCGTCGTTATTCGG
>JAKQPD010000021.1 GCA_029564935.1 Bacteroidota bacterium | reverse complement strand
CACTTTATGGAGCTCTTCTGGATGGAAATTGTAAAGCTCTTATTCTCAAAAACCCTCCGGCTACCCAGGATGTAGCCAGCAGTCCTGATGGAGGGGGAGCAGCAATAGAGATATTGAATTGCTTAAGAATCACGGATGTTTATCAGCTGCCGGCATTGGTCTCACCTGCAGAGATAGTATTCATTGGCAATATGCCCGAAGCATATAAGTGGGCAGAACAGGTGCTTACCAAACTTGGAAAGAAACCATTCACAAAAATCAACACTCTGTAAAATACCGCTCCTCGCTTTGGCGGGGAGCGACATATGAATTCCTTTTTATTAATCTTTTTACTTTACTATAACCTCACTAATCCCTTTTTCAAGATCAAAACAGAAGATTGAACCATTCTTATCCGAATAAAAAGTCCCGACTCTTAAATCCTTTTCATCCTTTACCCTTAGAAGAGGTCTTCCTGTTTCTTCCCTTTTAATTGTAGAGTTACCTGCATATCTATTCAGTTTTATAGTAAATCCCGGAGTCGGGAACGGTGCTTTTAATATTATCGAATTCCTTTCTGCTGAAATTGAAGTCAGTTCCCTGGCAGCCCAGTATCTTGCAATCTCACTCAGTTTCATCCAGATAAGCTTATCATATTTCTGATCGAGTCTCTTTTTGATCTCCTTCAGAATATTAAACCCGACCTTATCACCATTAAAATATATTCCCGGCCAGTGACAGACCATAATTGCCGGTTCACCGTTATCGATTACTTCAACCATTCTTCCCGACTGAAGATCCTCTGTTATAAATTTATTTACATCCCCCGGCTCCAGTCCGTCCCATCCTCCGAACCAGTCACCTGCGCATCCGAATATTGATACCACACATTTGGGATCGGAACCATCAAGCCCGGAAGGATATAATACCTTTGGCACAACATGTTCGCCCTTCTCAGTGAACATGTCACGGAAATAATGAGATATTTCCCCTCCGTAAACTTCCCTGACTGCTTCCATGGTACTCAATGCAAGATTATCCTGATTCCTGCTTCCGTAGCCCCCTGGAGTTGTAAGTCCTTCACATGGCAAACCCGCTTCTTTCAATATCCGCAGAGCATAACTCTGATAAGCTGCCAGTTCATCCACACTTTTTTTCTGGCTCCATTCCCAGTTCTCCATATATTCAGGTGTGGCATAAGGATACGGATGGCCAGTTTTGATGTCAATTACCCTCGTATGGCTAACCATCTCCGGATGGATATCCCAGTTAGGCAGAATAACTTCCCGCACAAGGTTTAAACTGTCCCTGAACTCACGTTGGGTCCAACCCGGAATAAACCGGCTGACCCATCCTGTGCATGCAGGATAAGGGACTATACTGTATTTACCTTTTATCCCGTTCTCAAGACTCCACTCACCAAATTCCCTGACAAAACTATCGGGAATCTCACGGGGTAATTTTCTCCAGTCCTGCTTATATTGGTCAGGAAAAACCTCACCGAACTGAGGGATCCCGTAATAAGCCATATTGACAAGACAGGTTGAATCATCAATTATCAGGCTTACCGGGATCCTGTTAAAAGGATTCAGAATCGTTACTGTTAGTTGTTTTGCTTCACCGGGAATCAGAAATTCATTCGAAGCAAAAGCCAGACTGCCGGCACCGGCCAGTTTCATAAATGAACGTCTTGACAAATCCATTATTTATAATTTATATACAAAGATGAAATTTACCAATAAATGAGAACAAACAGATAATGATCCTCTGATTTTTTAAGTTTCGTAAATTTGTATAAGATCATTTAACTGTGATAATTCATAAACTTTGTGTCCTTGTGTCTTTGTGGTTTATAAAAATGCCACTAAGACACTAAGACACTAAGGATCACTAAGTAAGAACAATAAGGTTTTAACCGCACAACGCGTTATAATATAATACATTTATTAGCGCTTTTATGATTGAAATGAAACCTGTCTCCAGAAGAAATATGATCAGATCAGCTTTTTATACTGCATTATCAGGAATGATCCCTCATTCATTTTCAGGGATATACTTTTTTCAAAACAGATCTGAACGGGTTTTTGCACCGGCTTATCAGAAATTACATCAATCCGGTGAACTGAAAAAGCGTGGAGAATTACTCTGGGGCATGATGGAACATTGTGAACTCTGCCCGAGGATGTGTGGTGTAAATAAGCTTAAGGGAGAAAGAGGATTCTGTCAGGCAAATTCCGATCTGGAAATTTCATCTGCTCATCCCCATTTTGGTGAAGAAAAGCCGCTTGTTGGAAGAGGAGGATCCGGCACTATATTTATGTCAAATTGCAGCCTCAGATGTGTTTTTTGCATCAATTATTCTATAAGTCAGGGAAGCGACGGAAACAAAAGAAGTATTGACCAGTTTGCAGGAATGATGCTTTCGCTCCAGAAGATGGGGTGTCCGAATATCAATATAGTAACTCCCACCCATTATTCTCCCCATATTCTTCTTGCACTGGATAAAGCAGCTTCAAAGGGACTGAAAGTACCATTGGTTTATAACACATGCGGCTGGGAAAGAACTGAGATATTAAAAATGCTTGATTGTGTTGTAGATATTTATTTACCCGATTTCAAATATTTCGATGGGAAAAAGGCAGCCAGATACTCCTCTGGTGCGTCGACCTATCCGGAATTGACAAAACAGGCCCTTCTTGAAATGCATCGCCAGGTGGGGGTGGCGAAGCCGGCTGCCGATGGACTGATGCAAAGAGGATTGATGATCCGGCACCTGGTTATGCCAAATGATGTAAGTGATTCAAAAAAAGTAATTGACTGGATCTCAAATAATCTTCCGAAGGATACATATCTGAATATAATGTCACAGTATAATCCAACGTACAAGGCATTTGATTATCCTGAAATTTCCCGTAAGATTACACGCGAAGAATATTCCGATGCAGTGAACTATGCAAAAGCAGCCGGACTTATAAACCTTGAGATACAGGGTTTTCGTATTTAATAACACCGTCCCTCTGTCTCTTCGTCTCTACGCCCCTTTGTCTCTCAGTTCCTTAGTATCCTGCTCCCTTGTCTTTCTTCTCCGTAAAGCTTTCCCCAAATTTCTTTTCCAGTTTAAAAACCTCAATGGCATTCTCACGGAATATTCTGTCAACAATTTCAAGAGCAAGATCTTCAGTGAGCAAACCTCTTGCCACTCTTTTTGCAAGAACTTCTGAAACCACATCTTTTGCAAATTCAAGTGATCCCACTGATTCCTCAATCAGGCCGCAGTCGCCTCCCCAGAAGAATTTATTGTACGGAATACAGTCAAGCATCACATCCAGGGAACTGACAGCCTCTTCCCTTGAGATCTGCGGGAGCCAGACAAGATCGAGATACACATTCGGGAACATCTTCCCCAATGCAGCATATTCACCTGTCCAGGGAAATCCTCCGTGAAAAAGGCTGAATTTTGCCTTAGGGTACATTAGAAACAGGTTATTCAGCTTAATTGGTTGCCCGTTATCAAGCGTATTCCCGTTACCGGCAAGGTATCCTGTATGGATCTGAACCGGAAGATCATATTCGATAGATCTTTGAATTATCCAATGGAACATGAAATCTTCAATTTTCTTTGCCTCTGAGGGAGTTAAACTTCCGGAAGGTTTCTCAAATAATGTCCGGGCTTCCTCATAAGGAACATTTTCATAAAATAGCGTCCGGGAATATGCCTGGGAATTCTTAATACAGACAGCGTTTTTTTCAACATTCATTTCAAAAAGATGCTCACAGAACTTAAGGTAATCATCCAGGTTATTTATTATAAACCCTGCAGAGGCTGCTTCTTTATAAAGACCTTCCTGTGCTCTTTCTTTTTCCGGCTTGCGGCTTGACGACGAGATAAGTGAATTAATATTGAATGCCAGGGCAAAATGATCCTTATCAATTTCCGTGTTGAAAGGTTTCCAGAACTGGTCAATGAACATGAGCTCAAATCCGGTCCTGCGGAATGCTTCATCAAACCAGTTCCTGTAATCTTTATATTTCGCCTCTATCTGTCGTGAAAGTCCTTCAATATTGTTTTTTGTGAAGAAAAGGTCGTTGAAATCATATAATTTCCTGAATCCTTTAACAAACTGACTATAGTAACTTGTTGTACGGGTA
>JAKQPD010000017.1 GCA_029564935.1 Bacteroidota bacterium | reverse complement strand
AAAGCAACTACCGACGCTCATGATAACCCGGTTATGCAGGTTGATAAAGACGGATATATCTGGATCTTTTCCACATCGCACGGAACGGGAAGACCTTCATTCATCCACAGAAGCTCAAAGCCTTATGACATAACAGAATTTGAGCGGATAGCCGCGACAAAAATTGTAAATGGCAAAGAAATCCCGATGAATAATTTTTCATATCTGCAGATCTATTATGATAAAGATGAAGGTTTCCTCGGGCTGTTCACACATTATGAAAGACTGAACCTGCAGCTTGGCGTAACAAATGTAAGAGTCATTTCATTTATGACCAGCAAAGATGGGATTCACTGGTCGGAGTGGAAAGATCTCGCTTCTATTGATGAGGGAAGTTATCAGTCGAGCGGTCAGAGGGAGAACAGGATCGGGACATCATTCAACTATCATCCGCATCGCCAGGAAAGACGGGGACTGAACTACAGAACAAATTTATATTGTCTGATAACTGATGATTTTGGAAGGACCTGGAAGACCGTAAATGGCACAAAAGTAAACCTTCCTCTCACAACTGTAACAAATGAAGCGCTTGTCCATGATTATTCTGCTGAAGGTATGAATGTATACATAAGCGATCTCAATTTTGACAAAAAAGGCAATCCGGTTATCCTCTATCTCACAAGCAAGGGACCTTATTCCGGTCCGGAAAATGATCCTCGGCAATGGCACACGGCATGGTGGTCAGGTAAGGAATGGAGAATAAATCCGGTTACCACTTCAGGGAATAATTATGATGCGGGTTCGATATACACTGAAGAAAATAAAAGATGGAGGATTATCGGTTCAACTGAAACAGGTCCGCAACCTTATAATACAGGTGGTGAAGTGGCAATGTGGGAATCGGGGAATAAGGGAAAGACCTGGATCAGGGTAAAACAGCTCACAAACAACAGTGAATATAACCATGCGTATGTAAGGCGGCCGGTTAATGTCCAACCCGGATTCTATGGATTCTGGGCTGACGGACATGGAAGGCAACAGTCTGATTCGCGTCTCTATTATTGTGACAAAAAAGGAAATGTAGTCAGACTGCCAAAGAAAATTGATTAACCCCGGGATCCCTATTTTCTTAAGAGAGCAACATGTTGATACTGATTATATCAGGATTGATTTGAACTCAAGATCAACCATAATCCTGAAAATTGATCCCTTGTGATCTTACAGGAGAACAGAATAATAAATTAGTAATAAAAAGTCTTGGGAATAATTAAAAATCTGAAAATGAAAAAACTAAATCTGTGGTTTTGCTATTTACTGCTTTCCTATTTTACAATTCTTACTTCATCGTGCAGTAAGAATAATGGCGATAACAGTAATATCATTATTGATAATGGTAAGATCGCTCTTGGATTCGATAAAAATAACGGTTCTCTGTCTGTGTTCAGGGATATTCAAAATTCCCATGACTGGTTTGATACCACTTCAGTGACAGGTTCGCCCTGGGAAATTGAATTCACAAAAGACGGGGTCAGTGAATTAATTGATTTCAGCAGCGCCACTAAGTTCAGTTCTTCAAAGCCTGATCCGGCAACAATTGTGCTGAAATGGAAAAAATTCAACAAGCCGGAGATCAGCAAACTAGAGGTAGAGGCTAAAATTTCACTTGATAAGGACAAGGCTTTATCATACTGGAATATTTCGGTCAGGAACTATGATGGAAAGCTGCTTAAACAAGTTTTATTCCCAAGGATCGCAGGCCTTAAAGAGGGAGGTAATGAATATCTTGCGGTACCCCAGTGGATGGGACAGATAATGAAAGATCCCCGGAAAAACCTGGCAGCAATTAAAAGCAGGATAAGAAAGTATGAATGGATATATCCCGGTCTTTCATTTCAATGTCTTGCATTGTATGATCCTGAAAAATGCGGT
>JAKQPD010000013.1 GCA_029564935.1 Bacteroidota bacterium | reverse complement strand
AATCTCAAAATGTATAAATATATGGATATGTCAATAAGAAATTACATTTTGTTTTTTACACGGATTATTCTACACTCCGAGCAGTGCTAACTGACTATTTTTGGGATGGCATCTGAGTGTGTAAAAAACGGTGGTATATTACATAAATCTTTGCCATCCCTGGACAGGATAAAAATCCGAACAATCACAATACGGATGATACATCCTTAAACATATCATATCTGATTTTTGTTGTGCCGAGAGGCGGAAGCCCAGATTGTTGTTACTGTTGTCAGGGTTGTTGTTGTTGCGATTAGCCACCCGACAGTTGTTGTCGTTGTTGTTCCAGCTGCCACCACGATTCACACGGTTAGAACCATTTATGATTTTTACCCCCATATTCGTTCCCTGAGTTTAAAGGTATTACCCGTTTCGATATAGGCGATTGTACTCTGAACACTGTTGTTCAGGGTCTCTTCTGAGATATATCCCTTTTTGAAGAGGTATTCTTTTTCTTTGATTTTCTGTTTCATTCTTTTGATATTAACATTCTGAACTCTGATACGATCAGGAAATATCCTGAAGCCCAGAAAAGGGATGCCTCTGTCACAGTAATTTATCTGGACAGACTTCTCTTTAATCTTTAGTTTTAAAGTTTCAAAGAGAAATTGATCCAGTCTTTTCAAAATCTCCTTCAAATGCTCAGAGGTATCAGAGAATAAGAGCATATCATCCATGTAGCGGATATAGTGCTTAATCCCCGCTTGTCTGATAAAATGGTCTGCCTCATTCAGATATACATTACCAAAAAACTGACTGCTCAGATTGCCAACCGGAAGCCCTTCCTGATCATCTGATTTATGGGTTGCAATAATCAATTGCATCAGCCGGCAGACATTTAAGTCATCAATATCTCTTTGCAATATGCGATTAAGAACCTCATGCCTGATACTGTCAAAGTATTTTCGGATATCCAGCTTCAAATACCACTGATTTACCTGAGAATACTCCTGTGCCCTGTAAACAGCCTTATGCAAGCCTTTGTTTTTTCTGGTGGCATAAGAGTCCTCTATAAAGAGTTGCTCATATACAGGTTCAATCACTCTTACCAGTGCATGATGAACGATTCTGTCTCTGAAGGCAGCCACGCTGATAATTCTTTCTTTAGGAATGAATATCTTAAAATACCGGTAAGCTGAAGGGATATAGCGATTCTGTGCCAATTCACACTTCAACCGTAACAGTTCATTTTCCAGATTAAACATAAAGCGTTGATTCTTTTCCTTATGTTTTTTACCTCTAATCGCCAGTTTGTAGGCTGAGTGCAGATTATGCCAGGATATGAGCTCCTCAAACAAGGACTTATCATTCTCTTTCATCACTTTTTTCCCAGCCACCCAGCATTTTTCCGCAGAGATTGATATCAGTCATAAGGGTTTCCATTTGCTCTGAAGAGAGATAATGACGGTCATAGGCTACCCTGAATAGTATTCTGACCTTTTCAAGCTTTAAGTTGATAAGCCTGTAATAAGCTTTTTTATCCTTACTGTATATCAGCTCTGTGATATCTTCGATAATATCAAGACTTAGATTCTGCAGACGATTGCTCAGTACAAAGCGCATCGACTTCGGAAACCGTTCGGTCAGATTCAATATCTGGTTCATCGTATTGTACCACTGGTTGAATATCGGATAATCCCTGTTCATCTCCCTCTCCTTTGACAAGCCTGATAATAGCATCAGCATATAAGCTGACTTTATTCTTACCAATTCCGGCTATCTTGCCCAATGCCTCTTTACTCATGGGTTTTTTACTGACGATTTCATCAATCTGATTGTTTGTAAGGACAATATAAGGCGGATAAGCCTGCTTTTTTGCCTCTGTGATACGCCACTTCTTAATTGCTTCAGCCAACTTCTCATCAGCTTCATTTTCACTGATTTCTGAAGACTTATACTCCGGGGCTTTTTCTCTCCCCTCATACTTCTTAGCATGCGTATAATCAATAACAAAAGTCCAGTAAGGAATCTCCTGACTGATGAAAAACTCCTTGCGGATAAACCTGATTTTATGGGTTGAGATGAATTCATTCAGGCTTTCTTCATTAAAGGATTGAGTCTCTGCATCAAAAGCCAGCGTGATGATTTTTATCATATATTTGACCCTCTCTCAGACACATCGGAGCAATTCCTTCCCTTCGCAGTATTTTGCTTCGCTATTTTCTGCTCAGGCAATGAATTGCCCCGATGCAGGCATAGTCGGTTCTTAACTCGCATTCCGCTTCGCTCCATTGCAAGTCAAGTCCCGATTTTTTCTAAAAGGTAATAAGGTAAGAATGTCATAAGGTTACCTGATTGTTCGCGAGAGGCGGAAGCCCAGACTGATGCTACTGTTGCCAGGGTAGTTGTGGCCGCGACGAGCCACCCGACAGTTGTAGTCGCCGTCGCTCCAGCTGCCACCACGATTCACACGGTTAGAACCACTACTTGCCCCTTTTGGATTCATCTGTGAAGATGAAGGATAAGAATCTTTCCAATCCCAGCACCATTCCCATACATTACCGCTCATGTCATAGATACCCAGTTCATTGGCTTTCTTAGTTCCAACCTCTTTGGTTTCACTGCCAGAATTACTATAATACCAGCCCACCTCATCCAGATTATTGGAACCGGAATAGGTGTATCCTTTAGATTTATTCCCACCTCTGGCAGCAAATTCCCATTCGGCTTCAGTAGGTAATCTATAACCATCCGCCTGCCAGTTGCAGGTAACATTCGTACCATTTATCGTATAAGCCGGTGTCAATCCTTCTTTCTGACTGAGCTTGTTGCAAAATTCTACTGCATCATACCAAGAGATCTTCTCTACAGGTCTTTTATCTCCTTTGAAATTGGATGGATTTGAGCCCATGACTGCCTGCCACTCTTTCTGGGTCACTTCGTATTTGCCGATATAGAAAGAAGAAAGCGTTACAGAGTGTAACGGCTTTTCATCTGATTCACCATTTGTGGAACCCATCTGGAATGTACCGCCCTCGACTAGTACAAAGTTATCCGGCACATCTTTTCCTTCTTTTAAGGTAATAGTTCTGGCAAGTGTCTCATTCAGTTTAAGCGTGATAGTTTCTCTGTGGCTCTTATAGCCTGTTTTTTTAACCAGAAGTGTATAGGTGCCGACAGGGATTCCTTCAAATATCTTCATACCGGTTGAATTGTACTTTTCACCGGCATCTCCGCTAAGCTCCACACTGGCATCTGTCGGATAGAGTTCTACCTGAATACTCCCTTTTGACAGAGCCGGATAAAGCTTTTTCGTCACATTATCCCCGTTTTTCAGGATGACCGATTCTGTAATCGTCTGTGCCTTGTTCCGGCTGATTTTTATATCCAAAAGCTGAGGTTCAAACTTAAATCTTCGCTGGGTACCATAGTCTGTTCCATTGATTTCTATCTGTGCCTGAGCATCTGTTTCAATGCTAAGTTGACCGTAATTGTTATCCATGATGAAAGAAAGAGTCTGATTAACGCCTTTTATCAGCTCTGCCTGTTTCGTCTGAGACTGATAATACTGGCCTCTAAGCTCAACAGTATATGTACCTGGTTTTAAATCTTTAATCGTACAGGGGGTGCTTTTCTCCTGTTTCTGATTATTCAGATAAACTGTCATTCCATTTTCCGGAGTGGAGTTTATCAGTAAATCTGCCACTTGTCTTTCTGCCTTGAAAGTGAGTATTTCTGTCTTACCTTTTTCCAGCTTAATTGTTTGCGGTGCTGAATCATAGGTGGCAGACTTGACATAAAAACTGTATTCGGAGGGTATTAAATCCTTAAAGGTATAGGGTGTTGTATTATCTGTGAGACGATTATTCATATAGATAGGAAGTCCGGAGGGTTCTGAGCTAATCTTTATATCTCCCACAGTCCGGAAAGCCTGTAAGCTAATGATTTCTTTCTTGTTTCTTTGCAGGTCAATGGTTTTGACATCTGTCATCCAGGTATCATTTTGGGCATGAATCTGATATGTATTTGGCGCAAGACTGTCAATCACAGCCGGAGTCCGGTAAACAGTTGGTTTTCCATTGATATAGATTTCAAGACTGCTCTGATTCAGAGAGCTGATACTCAGTTGTCCAAAATCAGGGGTGAGGGTGTAGCTTTGCTCTGTTTTAGGAGCATTCACCTGAATAGTACCCTGATGGGTGACATATTTGTCTTTTTCTATCTTCAGATCATATTTCCCTTTGGGATAAAACTTGGAAAACGGAGTTGTCTGAGGGATTCTTACCTGATCAATATAAACGGTAGCGCCTTTGGGTGTAGTAGATATCACCAGCGGTATCATCTCTTCTTTTTTCAGGTTGTATTCAAAGCTAAATTGCTTGTCACTAACCTGAATATCCTGATCAATACTTTCGTAACCTTGCATTTCTATTCTCAGGCGATGAGCGCCGGCATTGCTTTTAAAAATGCCATTGGTCCCTTTACTCTCGCCATCCCAGATAATCGTTGCATTTTCTGGATTCGTCTTAATAAACACATTGATGTCCTGTGATTTATTTTTTGCCGTTACTTCCAGCTGATAGACATGTCCTGATTTCAGACCATAAATTCCATATTCAGACAGGATAATCTCAAGTGGTTTAAAGCCGGTCTTGTAGATATCCAGCACCCTTTCGCCTTCTGACACAAAGACCATATAGCGACCCGGGTTGTAATCCATTCCGACTACCCCCATATTAGACTGAAAGGTCAGACCATCCAGATCGGTAATAATCAGGATACCGGCACATATCATGCGGTTAGCATCTTTGTGACTCTGGTCAATAATCTGGTCAGTTCTGCGTTCTGCCTGCTTGAGAATGATCATTTCGTTCATCTCCTGAGCAAAAAGGCTCAGACAGATCATCATCAAAGCGATGAAGAAGATTGTTTTTCTCATATTTTATCTCCTATGTTTTTTTCTTCTTTCGCCCCTGACGGGGCTCTGCTTGTGTGGTTCCTTCTACCCAGAGCTGACGCTCTGAGCTAGGATTCTTTCGTTCCACCGGAACTCTGCTATATTCCTCACATCTCACCCTTTTCCGTGTATTTCCGTGCTTTCCGTGGTCGTAAAATCAATTCATCCTGAAATTAGATATCTTAATCATTTTTTCTTCACTCCATTCGGAGGGTTGCCATGCACGCACATAAATCTTGGGTTCTTTCTCGGAGAAATCTACCAGCAGGAAGAGATAGCCTTCATCTGAATAAACAGAAGAATGATAATTCTGACGCATGCTGATTCCAAAGCTGTTCGGTTTGTTGTTTTGTTTATTCACTTTCAGGCTATTGTAACCCAGAGAAATATCTGATGTCCCTGTAAAAGACCTGTTCAAGTTTTCCAGATACTGAGATTTGGTATACTTCAGATATTGGATATCCGGCTGTTTATCAAACTGAGTAAAGTTGATTTCCTTATTGGAGGGTATTTTCTTCAACATTCTGCCCACGATAATGACTGCATCATCCGAAAAGAGGGTTTCAATTGTTTCCATATCCCGACAGAGATAGGCCGTTCTGTATTTTTCCAAGAACTTAATCATCACCTGATTGCATTTCCATTCTTCTTCAGAGGAACTGCTTTTCTGATATTCCTGATAGATTCCGTCAAAGAGCGTCAGAGAAATATCTGTGAATTGGCCATTTTCATCAAAATTCAGCACCAGATAATCGGTACTTTGTTTATGCAGGGTTGGATAGGTCAGACTCACCGGTACAGGTCTGACTTCCCAGCCATCATAAGTCTTATTGATATCATAAGCCCCTTTGTTTTTTTGAACTCTCAACCGGTTATACTTCATCAGATTGCTGATGGTCTTTTTCAAATATTCATCTTTCTCAAAAGTCTTGTTAATTTCTGAAACACTGTTTATATTGAGTAGCCTGATCACTCTTTCAGTCTCGGAATGAATCTTCTGAGCAACTTCAGGTGGGCATTTACCACTATTCAGATTGACTGGAGTCGGTTCTTTCTGAGCCTCTTTCATGACAGACTTCGTGAGAGGAACGCTTACTTTATTGCTGAATTCCGGTTTTGAAACAATATCCCAGAGATCAGCAACCGCTTTAAACTCCTTACGGCAATCATAATACTCATAGTCGGTAGCAAAGTCCAGTTTATTCATCTTCACGGCAGAGCCTATCAGAGATAACACGGCTTTACCGTCTTTCGCTTCCACCAGTATCTGATTAGCACCATCCCAAAATGTAAAACGACTGGAAACAACCGGTTTATTCTGATAGCTTACCTGAAAAACCAAGTCTTTTTGTTTATCTGAGACCTGCTCTGAGCTGATGATTTTGTAATCAATATTCTGTAATAAGTTCTGAATGCGGGCAGGCACGAGTGTATGATAAGCCAGCCCCTTATATTCGACACGCTCATCTGGCAAAGAATTCATCAGAATCATCATAAAATAGTAGTATTTTAAGGCATTGCCAATATTATTAGACGCTTCCATTTTCACAGCCTGAGCGTAAATATCGGCAATCAGCTGTTTTCTTTCATTGAACAAAGCTTCCACATCCGATTTTTTGATATAGACAAAGACATTGAGTTTACCACCCTGCGCTGATTTGATTTCCTGCAGGTTTTTAAAAGTGCCGATAGAATAGGTCTGAATCACAGATTCTATTTGTTCATCTGCTTTACCGGCATTCTCGGATATTTTGCTGTTCATGGTACTTTTGACATAAACGACCAGTTTATCTGCCAGATTCTTTATGGCATAATCTCTCACCTGCTGATAATTACTTCCGGTATTCTCTCCGTAATAATAGTCTTTTGAACCAATGATATCTTCTCTGTCCAGAGCTGTCAAACACTGAATCATGCAAAAAATTATCAATAAAAGAAAAAATGCCCTCATATTTCTACCAAGATCTCTGTTTTTCATAAATCCTCATTCACAGGCATTTATGCCTTACTCTAATTATTTTAGTGTCGTTTTAAGTTTCAATGTCAAAACTAAACGATTCCACTATATAAGTCAAGTAAAATCTAAAAGTCTTCAATTTTCACTCTGCTTTCTGGTTTTCTGGCTTATTGATAACCATTAAACCTGAATTGTGCATAAAAAATCCCAAAATTTATACACATCCCGCTTGACATGTATAGAATCTTTAAATTATTATGCATATCAGGAGGCTTAAATGGAATTTACGCTTAAACCACTGCCTCCGGACATTGATCCGGAAAGTAAAACCGTGCTGAAGAAGCTGGCATCTGCCCACAGACATCTTGCCGAATTAAAGGGGATATCTGCCAGTATTCCCAATCAGGCTGTATTGATTAACAGTTTGTCATTGCAGGAAGCCAAGGACAGTTCTGCTATTGAAAATATCATCACAACGCACGACGAATTGTTTAAGGAAGATTTATTTTCTGACTTCACTAAGAATGCAGCCGCCAAAGAAGTTGCCCGTTATGTATATGCCCTGAAGGCGGGTTATGGTCTCATCAAAGACTCCAAAGTCCTTACAAACAACATGATCATCGAAATACAGGCAAAGCTGGAAAACTGCAAGACAGGTTTTCGTAAACTGCCGGGGACCGAATTAAAGAACCAGACAAGCGGAGAAACAGTCTATATTCCTCCCCAGTCCCATGACCAGATCA
>JAKQPD010000428.1 GCA_029564935.1 Bacteroidota bacterium | reverse complement strand
TTTCAATATCACCTATCAGACCATCACGGATCAGATTATAGCCCAGCTGCATATGTTCGAAAGAACGTTGCTGCGTTCCGTAATGGAATCTCACATCATTTTTTTTCAGCTCCCGGGCAAGGACCATGTATTCAGGATAACTTAATCCCAGTGGTTTGGCGAGCATAATATGTTTTCCTTTCCTGGCAGCCTTAATTGCAGCCAGAACATGCCAGTGATCAGGTGTTGTAATATGAACTGCATCGATATCTTTCCTATCAAGCAGTTCATCCATATCGAGATAGGATTTACATACCTCACCAACGGTGTCATTTTCCCTGTAAAAGCTGTTTATCTGCCCGGCTGCTTTCTCCCGGCGATCCCTGAATGTATCACAGACAGCAACATTGACAACCTCCTTTAAAGGTAACAGATAGTACATCAACTCCTGGGTTCCCCTGTCACCGACACCGATATGACCGATGGTTATTCTTTCATTGGCTCCTTTCCCACCGGAACAGGCCGGCAGGATTATAGGTAACATTGCAGCGCCAATGGCGCCTTTTGCAGTATTCTGAACGAAAGATCTGCGCGAGATCTGCTTCGGAAATTTATATGTCTTTTTCATTAGATCAGGTTATTAAGTTAATTTTTGTTTCGGTTTAAAATTCAAAATTCAAGATTCAAGATAAAGATAATCTTAGTTATTCGCAATTTTCAGGTAATCCTCATATAGTGATTGTAAATTATCTTTTTCAGGCTCTCCCGGCAATATGTTAACACGGTATTTCAAACGAAGTGTTTCACCTTTTTTCAGAATAATTTTACCATCATACAGGACCGCGGGACTGTAGTAATAAAATGGTATCGCCGGATCGTTGATCACATACCAGCTTGTTGTTTGTGTTTTGAAATCCGGATGTTGCATTATGCATATCCCTGCCTTATTACCGGTCAGGGTATTAAATCCCATATATAGCCAGGGATCTTTACGAAAGTCCTTATTTTGAGATGGAGCCAATATTTCCGGTGATGTATAGTCCTGGTTAAATCTAATCGATAAACCTGCATAGCCACCCCAGGAAACACCATCGGGTTCACCTTCAACCGGAGTACGATCCAGTACCACTTCATCAGCAAGTGATTCAAATGAGCAATCATAATCAATATAATAACTATTGTCCACTGATGGTGGAGAAATGTGCATCCTGCATCGTTCTGAAAGTACAGGTGATCCGTCTGCCGGGCGGTACAGTACATCCATACTGATTCCGGTTGAAAAATCATTGTTTCTGGTTATTTCAATCTTTTTGATTTGTGTTATTCCCGCTGATTTATATCCTGTTTCTTCTGATTTAAATTCATCAAGGTACTCCCAGTAATTTATTCCGTTAATGTATTTCCATGAAAACCATAATCCGAGGTGCCAG
>JAKQPD010000143.1 GCA_029564935.1 Bacteroidota bacterium | reverse complement strand
GTAAAAATAATCAGGCAGTAGTTTACTGGGCTGATCTGACCTTCCCCGATCCTGACACCCTTGCATCTATCCTGGGATCACCCTTATAGGTAACATTCCCGCTTCCCGAGATAGAAGCCTGCAGCGAATCGCCGGCCTTGCAATAGCAGCTTCCGCTGCCGGAAACCCGCACTGTCAGATGATCTATTTCAAAATCCTCACCCCTGTAGCCACCTGATCCGCTTATTGATATTTCCCCGCGATCAGCTTCACCACCGGATCCTATTATCACATCCCCCGAACCGGAAATACTGCAATTAAATTCATCAACGACAATTCCGGCAGTAATTATTTTACCGCTTCCGCTTACACTAAGATCCAGATCATCGGCATCGTTTATATCATCTGTGATCTCAGCATTTCCCGAGCCGGAGACACTCAATCCTGTTATTTCCGGCATTGTAATGGTTACCATCACCTTGTCCTCAAAGCGGAACCGCCAGCTTTCCTGTTTGATGATAAGTTTATCTCCCGATATCTCAGTAACAACTTCCTCCAGATCTCTCTGGTTTCCTTCCAGGACAACATTGAATTCCGGACCGAATTTGATTATAAGGTTTCCGGCGATCCCGAAACTGACCCTGTCAAATCCTCTAAGATTTCGTGTTTCCCTTTGCTGACCGGATGCAAAGCCTGTTACAATAATTGCAAGAACAAATAAGGCTGTAAATCTTTTCATCAGTGATTTTTTAGTTTAAGTTAATTTTAGTTAAAGACGGATGAAAATTAAAAAAGTTGCATGGGAAAAGGGCAAAGCCATCAACCTAAGCCTCAATGCAATAATAACGAACACTATTGTAATTATCTGGATTGTAGCTAAATAACTTCCCCCTCCTTTTTTCAAGGAGGGGTGGCCAGACCACAAGATTATCTAATGTGCAGAAATATAGATGTTCTGGCCGGGGTGGTTTATTTTATTCATAGACATAAATTCCCGTTTGCTAATTCCGTTTTAACCACCCCGGCCGGGATAAGGACAATTGTAAACGCTTCAAAATTAGCAATCCCGGCCACCCCTCCTTGAAAAAAGGAGGGGAAACTATTTTACCCAGAACTTCTTAAGTTGACGGCTATGGGGAAAAAGGGGCAGAGGCCGGAATTACGGAAGCATCCGCATACTATTCATTTATCTCCATCAATCCCTCAGGAAGATCCATCGTTATGACTTTCCTCCTCTTGTCAATCCTTACAATAAGATCCTGGTGAAATGGTATGAGTATCTTTTCATCCCGGGGTGTCTGAACATCAAGAAGTATCTGTCCCGGATTTTCGATTATTTCCGATATTGTTCCTAAATGATCATTGCAGGTGGTACTGATCCGGTAACCTTTAAGCCGGTTAAGGTCATCCTCCGGATCCTCAGTTTTAATGGCCGAGGTAAGAAATACTTTGCTGCCGATAAATCCGCGAACCTTTCCGAGGGAATCATATCCGTCAAAAGTGACACGTATCAGGCTATTATCGACAAATTCGTATGATGAAACAAGAAATGGAACCAGCTTTCCGTCTGTTTCGAGAAAAACTGATTCCATTTCAGGTATATTTCCTTCAAAGCCTGTTTCGGTTTTAATTGTCAGGGCACCATCAAACCCGTAGGATTTAATGATCTTTCCCAGCAATATACCGGCACTGTACGCCATGGATCGGGGATCCTGAAGCTTTTATTCCTGAGGTTTCTCTTCCGGAGCTGTCTCCTGAGCTGTTTCCTGTGCTGTATCGGTTACTTCAGGATTGCCTTCTGCAGGTTGTTCTTCCTGTGCTGTTTGAGCTTTGCTTTCGGCTTCGGCTTTGGCGGCCAGCTCGGCTTGTTTCTTTGCCAGTGTGGCTGCTCTCTCTTCATTTATCCGTTTTTCTGATGCAAGCTTCTTCGCAACTTCATCATCCTTCGATTTTTCAAGACCTGATTTCTTTGCTTCGATCTTTTCTTCATTCTTCTTCATCCACTCTTCGAAGCGTCTTAGTGCTTCTGGTTCGTCAAATGCACCTTTCTTCACTCCTTCGAGAAGATGTTTTTTCAGAAGGACACCCTTGTAAGAGAGGATAGCCCTGCACGTTTCAGTAGGTAATGCGCCATTTTGCAGCCAACCGAGAGCCTTATCGAAGTCGAGTTCGATTGTGGCGGGGTTAGTGAGCGGATTGTACTTTCCGATCTTTTCAATATATCTGCCATCCCGTGGCGACCTGCTATCTGCTACCACAATGTGGTAATAAGCCAGTTTCTTACGACCTTTCCTGGCTAATCTGATTCTAACTGCCATTAAATTCTAACGCTTTATATTTTACCTGTTTTAAAAATTGTGGGTGCAAAGATATGTTTTTTATTTTAATGAACAATCCTGCAAAATATAAAAGAGGGCACGTGAATACCCTCTTTTATAAATTTAATAATTACAACTAATTATAACCTTCATTCTGATCGGCATCCGACAATGCGTCATTGGCATCGAGTTCGGCTTCCGGGATCGGATATATCATCCTCCAGTCATATGCCGGAAGGGTAATGTGAGTACTCCAGTTCGGACCAGCAACATCGGGACGGTTGAGAGGAGAGCCGGTGCGGAGCAGATCCGGTGCTGCCGCAAAGTCGGGACTGGCTTTTCTGGCCAGACATTCAGCCTTATAGGCAGCATTCTGTGCTTCATCCCATGGCAGATCGGCATTGATTGCCACATTACAGTTCTCAATTACCTGGTAAAAATACTGCCAGAATGAAGCGGGACCCCGGAAATTTGTATTTGATGCAACCCACTGAAAATTATAAGTCTCCACCCACCAGCTCCAATTGAGCTGCTCGGCAAGAAAAACATCGTTGCCCCGGAGGTCATTGGCGACACTCATGAATGAACCATAGAGTGTCTCGGATGTTATCAGATCGTAAATGCCATAAAGAACAGCCATGGCATTTTCGGGTGTTTCAAAAGCCTGTGAGTCTTCAACACGGTCAGTAGGATAATACTCCAGAAAATCTTCATTACATCCCGCTATGAAAACAAAAGTAAAAACAATTGATAATATTATTTTTTTCATACTTATTTTTTTTTAACTGGTCAGTTGGAAAAGCCCTGAAAAGAAATAAATTCTCATTTCCCATTTTCTCATCATGGCTTTTTTTCATTACAACCGATCGTTTGTGATTAGAAACTTATATTGATCCCTGCTGTTATGGTCCTGACATTCCGGAGCCTGAGGAAAGATCCCTCTTCAAGAAACCTTGAAGAAGTGGCATTTGACTGTGTGTTATTCCTGTAAACGAATTGTGGCACATCGGTCACATCTCCCGGCTTTTTCCACGAATCAAGTACTTTCTTATTCAGCTGAAGTCCGTAACGAGAGCCGTCACCCATAGTTTTCTGCATCAGGCTGTTGTATATCATACCTCCAAGACTCCAGTAGAACTGAAATGAGAATGATAAACTTTTCTTATATGTAAATGAGTTTGTCAATGATCCCGAATTCCACAGCTTAAGATCATCACGACGGTAGGATGCCGACAGGTAATATTTATCCGGATAGTCGTAATTAAGCCTGCTGAGATATGATACCATTGAATTCTCAAGGGTGGATGATCCTATACCAAAGGGCTTACCGGCTAAATCCAGTTCATCCGAAAAAGGAACATCATATCCCTGACCGGCTGCATTGACACTTTTATATATGTAGTATTCCGTTTCATAACCGACAAGGAAATTCACTGAATGATTTGTAAGAAAGTCCTTGTCGTATGTCAGGATTGAAGTTGTCATGAATCTCCTTGAATCATTATGATTCTTGTCTGAACTACCTCCGTATGCTTTACCGTCACCGTGGAATGGATTACGGAACTCGTCGGAATTATAGTTTGATATTCTGCCACTGACTTTGGTATCGAATGTAAGTCCGTTAATGATAAGCCAGTTAAGGTTTACAGAGTTAAATACTGAACTGGACCTGTGTGATCTCGGATCGAGTATTGTCTGAGCGATAGGATTATAATCCTTTGATACAAGATTATCCCAGTTCCAGACCGGTTCTCCGTCAGCATCAAGGACTGTATTGAAATTTTCATCGATCTGATAAAGAGGAACATTGTTCGGGTAAGCATAAGCAGCATAACCCGTGCCCGATCCGTTTGTAATATCTTTTACAGTATTACCTGTCTGATAGTTAAAAGTAGCAGTATAACCAGTTTTGATCCTTTTGTTTACCTGTGTCGAGACGTTGATATGCCCCATCAGTTTCTGAAGCTTATCGGGTTTTGTAATTGCATCAAGTCCATAATATGTTCCTGAAAAGTAAAATCTTGTCTGGTCATTTCCTCCCGAGGCTGAAAGGTTATGTTCTCTTACATTACCTGTCCGGTGGGCAAGCTCAAACCAGTCTTCTGGAAGAACTCAGCGGAATTGAGCATCTGGAATTTATTTGTGGTCCTCCACTGATAGCTCTGTTTCCCGAGATATGAAAAAACAGTCTTCCCGCTTGTCCCTTTCTTTGTTGTCACCACTATAACACCATTGGCAGCTCTCGATCCGTAGAGAGATGCTGATGCAGCATCTTTCAGGACAGTTATAGTTTCGATATCGTTAATATTCGGCTGAACTGCACCAACAACCCCGTCGACGACCCACAGAGGTTCGGAAGATGCAGTGATGGAGCCAATCACCCTGATCCTTATGGTGGGCTCTGCCTGCGAAGCGCCGGATGTGCTCACAACCTGAACTCCTGCAGCATTTGCCTGGAGAGCCTTGGCTACCGAAACGGAGGGAGTTACTGATATCTGGTATTTGCCGTTGTTATCAGTCAGGGTCCCGATTGTGGTGCCCTTTACAGTTACAGTTGCACCGGCCAGAGGCAGACCATCCTCAGCGGATGTGACAGTACCTGTCACCGGCCTCTGCTACCCCAGTGACGACAGCAAAAAGCCGCAGGAAAAAATAAATAACAATAGAAATTTTTTCATGAAACATGGTTTAGGTAAATAATTGGCGCAAAATAATCAGATTATTATCATAAAATAAATGAATACCTCAATTTTCGAATAGGGAAAATAAATAATCAAATTAAAAAGAACCGTTATCATTTTGCAGATTGCATTTCCCGGTTTATGAACTGTTAATATGAGTCGCCGGTTTTTTATCAACACAGATGATTATTGAACCAGTCTTAATTCAATTTTGCATAATTTTGTTACCGGTCAATCATCCCAAATCTCCAGATATATG
>JAKQPD010000426.1 GCA_029564935.1 Bacteroidota bacterium | reverse complement strand
CTAAAAGCATTGTTAGCCAATAATATATGGCAGACCAATGAGTATTTCCGCATAATAAATGAAAAGGATAATGTTATTGCGGAAGCCCTTAAGGTAATTTCCAGTAAGGATAGATACAATAAGATACTGGGATACAAATGAAAAGTGCCGGCAGGATTTAATTACTTGCCGGTCCTGTTTGCATTCATTATATACTCATACGACTTGTTGGGAACCTGAGGGTCTGTAACTTTGTATGTCCAGGAAAGTACATCATCATCGGCTGATGCATTAACAACCATGTCCTCTGTGTAAAGGTCACTGATGGTCAGCTGGTTTCCGGTAAGTGTCCACGAAAAGAGATAATCATCAGTTTTATCCCAGAAAATTCCGGATCCTCCGTCAATGAACTGGTATTTCATTTCATTGGCTTCGAGGTATATTGTTGCTTCTGATTTCTTAACATTGCTTACATAGGTAATCTCCTGCATCGATACTACCTCCCATTTCCCGATTATTGCTTCACTCAGAGGTTTTTCCTTTTCACAGGATGCGAGTAATAACACAAAGACAGGGATAATGATTGCCGGAATGATTGCTTTGTTTTTCATAGTCTGATCTATTTTTTTTTGATTATTGCTTCTTAGCGTCAATAAATAAAATATTACATATCTGTTATCGTGTCACAAACATTTTGTAAAGAAACGATAAAATTTGGAAAGTGTTTTGTCAATAAATAAAAGAACTGATAAAAAGCATATGACCGGCCTTAATTGCTTACCTTTGGGAAATCCGATCCTGTTATATCTGTAATGAATTTAACCGCAAAAACACTTTTTGGTCTTGAAAATGTTCTTGCAAAAGAACTTGAAGAACTTGGCGCTTCTGCGATAAGACCAGTAAACCGTGCAGTGTTATTTACCGGAGGAAAGGATACACTGTACAGGATTAATTATTGTGCGAGGACAGCTTTATCGGTACTTATGCCAGTGGGAGAATTCAGGATAGCATCGAAGGAGGAGCTGTATTCCAAAGCGCATAAGATAAGCTGGTCGGATTTCATGGATCCGGATAATACCTTCAGTGTTGTTCCTGTAGTAAATTCACCTCTCTTCGGACATACCGGCTACCCCGGCCTGGTTGTGAAGGATGCGATTGCTGATTTCTTCAGGAAGAAAAATGGGATAAGACCTTCAGTGGATACTTCTGATCCCGATTTAATTGTTAACCTGCATATAAGCAACGACAGGGTGACTGTATCACTGGATTCGTCTGGTTTAGCTCTCTATAAACGCGGCTACAGGTTGCAGCAGGGACCGGCACCGCTTAATGAAGTACTTGCTGCAGGAATATTAAAACTTTCAGGATGGAATGGATCAGATCCCGTTCTGGACCCGATGTGCGGATCAGGTACTATCCCGATTGAAGCTGCAATGATAGCTTACAATATACCTCCGGGAAAATTCAGAAATTCATTTGGCTTCAGCAGGTGGAAAGATTTTGACATCCGGCTGTTCGGAAGGATAAAAGACGAAGCCGATTCTGCTATTCAAATCAGTCCGGTAAATATAAGTGCCAGTGATATTTCAGAACGGGCAGTCAGTATAACCGCAGCTAACATTGAAAAAGCAGGTCTTTCCGGCCATGTCTCAGTGGAAGTTGCTGATTTCAGGAATTGTAAATCATCATTCACAAATGGTTATGTTTTTTTGAATCCCCCCTACGGACAAAGGATAAAACCAGAGGATATAGCCGGATTATATAGTATGATCGGATCAGGCCTTAAGCATAATTTCCCCGGGAATAAGGCATGGATCATCACTTCTGAAAAGGAGTATCTTAAAAACATCGGGTTAAAGCCTGTTACGAAGTATAAACTTTTTAACGGAGCTATTGAATGTACACTCACCGGGTATGAACTTTTTAAAGGATCCCGGAAAAAGCCGAAAGAGAACAAATCAACAGAATGAAAACACTCATCACCTCATTTTTCCACGTTGATCAAAAATCATGGTTAATATTAAAATCTATGTTGTGAACAAGTTATAATTTGGTAACTTTATATTTTTATTATATTTGTCAGCAGAGAAATTTAGAATTTTTCAAAATAAAGCTTATATGAGCTTTGATGTCGAGACCTACCTGAAAGATCAGCCCGAAAGTAATGTTATCCTTTATTATAAAGGTAATGTTGATTCAGATGTGATCAATCATGTTCTTGACACAGTTGAGTATAAGCTGGTGGAAGTCAATGAACAGGCAAAGCTGAGAAAGAAAGTTTATAATGTGCTCGTGGAGAGCCTTCAGAATCTTTATCATCATGTTGATAAGGTACCGGAGGATTTTGAGGATCAGAAATCGGAGAAATTCGGACTGCTGAAGATTGAAAAAGTTGTCGGAGGTTATAAAATAATTACCGGCAATTTTGTCAGAACCGATCATGTTGAGTTACTGGAGGAAAAAATCAATAAGATCAACAAATCGAGCCATGAGGAGATCAAGGAGCTTTATAAATTCATTCTTAATCATCAGCGTATAAGTGAGAAGGGTGGGGGAGGACTGGGACTTGTTGATATCGCCCGGAAAACAGGAAATAAGCTTGTATATACTTTTAAGCAATACAACGAAACATATTCTTTCTTCTACCTGGATATTTTAGTGAATCAGGATAACTAAAAAAATTATTAAATAATAAATATTACTGAAATGGAACCGATAATAATCGAAGGAACACCGAAAACACCAACTGTAAGATTTGACAAATCAGAAGGAGTATTTGAGATAAAAGGTCGTTCAATTCCTGAAAACTCGGTAGAATTCTACAAGCCTCTTGTAGACTGGCTGGATAGCTATAAGGAAGCCCCGCTTGACAAAACTGTAGTAAACATCAGGCTCGAATATTTTAATACAAGTTCATCAAAGTGTATTCTGGATGTTTTCAAAAAGCTTGAAGCCATTCACAAATCGCGGAATGAGGTTGAAGTAAACTGGTACTATGAGGAGGATGATGAAGATATGCTTGAAGCCGGGGAAGATTATGAATCGATTATCCGCGTACCTTTCAAAATGATCGAAATAAGCGATTGACATCCAGGGTAATTTGTTGATCAATTAATAAAAATAAGCGGGCTGTACAAGTTGAGACAACCCGCTTTATTGTGATATCGACGATTTGTGTTTCTTACCCATCGCCCTGTCTCCCGATTCAAGCAGTTTCCTTAATACCCTGAAGTAAAGTAAAAAATACGTTATAAGGGTTATAAACCATAAAACTATTGTGTTTACCCAGTATGTATCCGTTTCGTGTCCGAAGATGCGTTTTACTGGTGAGTAAAAATGAGCCTTGATGAAATTGTGCTCAGGCTCCATATATATAGGATCAAGCTTCTGAACTATTTCATCATTGTATTCTATTATTTTTTCAGTCTCATTTTTGTTTATCACAAATTCCTCGAGCGATTCATTTGCATATTTATCTCTCAGCTCAAGGAAGCCTTTACTGTTCTCTGACTGAAGTTTCAGAATGAGAGCATCTTTTCTCTCCTTTGCTTTGTTAGAGTAAGCGACATAATACCTCCTCACATCCTCATTGTATGCAAGAGCTTCTGTAATTATCCGTGATGTTACTTTATCGGGTTTAAGATCGTCAATGAGCCCGAATTTAAGATCAGGGGTCTGATCTGCCTGTTTTGTAAATTCGTTGTAAACCAGCTTCAGCTTCCTGGAGGAGGTTTCGTTCATTGTTCCCCTTTCCAGATCAGCAGCAATGCTTTCGAGCCTTCCTTTTATCTCGGCATGAAGATAATCCTTTTTAAACTTGGCCTGGCTTAGTGCTTTATCATAAATATAGAACTTCCTTTCATACTCGTTATCCCTGAACTGTTTGACTGCCAAAGCTTCATATCCCCATCTTGCAGTAATCATTTCACCATAAAAAGGTATTGAGACAGGAGATGATACATTGGGATTCAGTTTTTCAAATTTTACAAGTACACCACTGAGGATTATCTGCGGAATAACAAGGAAGGGAATTAAAATATATATCGTCACAACAGCCTTGAAACTGTCGGAAATAACAAGTCCCATCACATTCGCCCCTGCCCAGCACGTGAAGAGCATCAGCCAGTATTCTGCAAACATCCCTTTAACACCGGTTATGTGATTTCCCACAAGGACAAATGTGAAAGCCTGAATGGCCGAAATACCGAACTGTACAATAACTTTCGACAAGAGGTAACTGTTCCAGCTCAGGTTGAGAAATGCCTCCCTTTTCAGTATCTTCCTGTCTTTGATGATTTCCTCGGCGCTTACAGTCAACCCCATGAAAATAGCTACGATCACCGACATGAAAATATATATCGGAAGATTGGCATTTTCATAAAGAGTATAACCCGGATCTGCTGCACTTTCATCAAAATATCTTATAAGGTAGGCAAGGAAGAATGCAAGTACCGGGGCTTCAAAAAAAGTTATGAGCAGATATTGAATATCCGATACCTTAGACAGAATATCACGCTTTACAAAAACAATCAGCTGTTTGAGCCTGTTTGGTATTTTGAAGTTTATTTCGGGGATCGCTCCGCCGGGCTCCAGGTCATCTTCTTTCTTCGCCGATTTATAAAGATTATACCAGTCTTCGGGAGCTATCCTGCGCGTATCAGTAGGCTGGCCGCTCTCGGTATATACCCTGGTCTCGAGGATATTAAAAATCTGATCGGGATTTACATTACCACAGACATAACACTCACTTTCATTGTAATTCGTCTGCTCTATCTTCTTCTTGAAATAATCGATCGACTCAACAGGATTTCCGTTATAAACAGGATATCCTCCGGTGTCCAGTATAATCAGCTTGTCAAACATTTTGAATATGTCTGACGAAGGTTGATGAATTACAATAAAAAGCAATTTACCTTTCCGTGTCAGATCCTTCAGAAGATCAAGAATGTTTTCAGAATCACGTGAGGAAAGGCCTGATGTGGGCTCGTCAAGGAACAGTATGGATGGCTCCCTTATAAGTTCAAGAGAAATATTCAGCCTTTTTCGCTGACCTCCGCTGATCTTTTTATTCAGCGGCGTTCCCACTTTCATGTTCCTTATCTCATACAGCCCCAGATTTTTCAGTACCCCGTCAACTTTTGATATTACTTCATCATCGCTCAGATTGCCGAAACAGAGCTTCGCATTATAATAGAGGTTCTCAAACACAGTTAATTCTTCAATCAGCAGGTCATCCTGAGATACAAATCCTATAAGACCCTTTATCTTTTCCTTTTCCCTGTAAATATTGACACCATTTATGAGCACCTCACCATCGGATGGCTGGTTTGACCCGTTAAGGACGCTAAGGAGAGTCGATTTTCCCGCACCGCTGGCTCCCATTATCCCGACCATTCTTCCCGATTCTGCCTTGAAGCTCATATGATGGATCCCAACTTCCCCGCTCCTGAACCTGTACTCGAGATTGTGCACTTCATAGACCACCCTTGATGACTGGAAGTCTTCCATAAGGAACTGCATTGTGACATCCCAGTAATAAATCGGTTTGACCTTATAACCCCTTATGGAAGATCCTTCACTGAAAGGATAGACCTTATCCTCCTGCAGCAGTTGGACACTCATGCTCAGTTCTCCGGAACCCTTGTACCTCAGAAAGTAAATATTTACGGATGGGATATAGAGAACCCATATCTGGCCTTTAAGCTGCTCTTTACAGATATGTCTGGTCTCTTTCATTCCGTTGGATTTATTTCCATCAATAAGCAGGAAGTTAGGTGAATCTGGTATTTCAGATAACTGACTTAATACAAAGAGCTCTATAAGAAGGTATTCTTCTTTAATTATATTCAGCCCTTCAGCAAGGGTTCTTATAAAGCCCAATTCCATTTCACTTATTTCCCTGCCGCCCGATTTACAGAATTCCAGCGCCTGAATGACAGCAAATATCCTCTGTTCATGATCAAGCCTGCCCTGCTCATTGATCTCAACACACAGCCTCCATATCCTTACAGCAATCGCACCTTCGCGACGTTTGGGACTTACTCTTTCCAAACGTTTTTTAGCTTCCTCGTATGCTTCATCGTATTTGGCCAGGTAAACCCTGATAAGATCATGGCTTATATGCCTGTGCAGAAATGCTTCAACAACTCCGCGCCTTTCACTGTCATCAGCCTGAGGCTTGGCAATTATTGCAAATAACTGCATCAGGATTTCAAGTATCTTTTCACTCATTCAGGGTAAAACGGAATTGATTGAAAACTTAATGCTATTCTCTGATTAATAATAAAATAATTATTATGAAACCAGCGGTTATTTATACCACATACCCTTTAAACGAAGATTTAATGCCAGGGTTTCAATAATTGAAGAACTAATTGCATCTGCCCGTTTCCTTTGCCTGCCATCCGGAATTATCCTCTGGCGACATATTGACATAATCCTATCGGATTTTGATGTCAAAAAGTCCCGGACCAGACACTGGCAGGCAATTTGAGAAAAGCCTTAAAAACAACACAAATATGAATTTCAGTAATTACACCCTTAAAGCTCAGGAATCTGTTCAGAAAGCTTTTAATATAGCTGCGGGAAAAGGTCAGCAGGCGGTCGAATGTGCCCATATGCTGAAGGGAATAATGAGCGAGGCAGACAGTATCACGGATTTTCTCTTTGGTAAGGCAGGTATTGATCCGCGACTGATAAGCCGTGATATTGACAGACTTATCGATTCATTTCCAAAGGTATCGGGTGCAGAAGCATATATATCGGCAAACCTTCAGGAAGCATTCCGCAAGGCAGGCGATCAGGCTTCGGCAATGAAGGATAAGTTCATTACACCGGAACACCTGCTGATGGGGATCATGGGGATCAAAGACGAAACCTCAGGCATACTTAAGGATCATGGGGTCACAATTAAAGGCCTTAAATCGGCAATAGAAGAATTGCGGAAGGGTGCTACGGTTGAAAACCAGACTTCAGATGATACATTCAATTCCCTTGAAAGATATGCTGTCAATCTTAATGAGAGAGCACGGTCAGGTAAGCTCGATCCGGTAGTAGGCAGGGATGACGAGATCCGGAGAATACTTCAGATACTGGAGCGGCGGACAAAGAATAATCCCCTTATGATTGGCGAACCGGGTGTGGGAAAAACAGCCATAGCTGAGGGAATAGCACACAGAATAGTCAGGGGCGATGTGCCTCAGGATTTGAAATCAAAAGTTATCTATTCACTGGATATGGGAGCGCTGATTGCAGGAGCCAAGTACAAGGGTGAATTTGAGGAGAGACTGAAATCGGTTGTCAATGAAGTCATCAGTGCCGGGGGAGAGATAGTACTTTTCATTGATGAGATCCATACTCTTGTTGGTGCAGGAAAATCCGAAGGAGCAATGGATGCGGCCAACATCCTTAAACCGGCCCTGGCAAGAGGTGAACTGCGGGCGATCGGGGCTACAACTTTCAATGAGTACCAGAAATATTTTGAAAAAGACAAAGCCCTCGAAAGACGATTCCAGGTAGTAATGATCGATGAGCCCGGCAGGGAGGATTCCATTTCAATACTGCGGGGTATACGTGAAAAATATGAAACTCACCATAAGGTAATTATAAGGGATGAAGCAATAATAGCTGCTGTCGACCTTTCTACACGGTATATCACAAACAGGTTCCTTCCTGACAAAGCTATTGACCTTATCGATGAGGCTGCTGCAAAGCTCAGGCTGGAAATGAATTCGGTGCCCGATGAGATCGACGAGGCAAACAGGGCAATCACAAGGCTTGAGATTGAAAAAGAAGCTGTCAGAAGGGATGGTGACAAGGAAAAGGAAGAACATATATCAGGTGAACTGGCAGAAATGCAGGTAAGAAGAAATGAACTCAATGCTGCATGGAACTCCGAGAAAGATATTATTGAAAAGGTACAGATAAAAAAGGAGGAAGTCGAAGCTCTGAAATTCGAAGCCGAAAAAGCCGAAAGGGCTGGTGATTACGGGAAAGTAGCCGAAATACGCTATGGGAAAATTGCACTTGTTGAAAAAGAAATAGCTGATCTCAAAGAGCAGATCGAGAAGAAAAGATTGAAGGGATCACTTGTTCAGGAAGAGGTCAGGTCGGAGGATATTGCGGAAATTGTATCAAAATGGACGGGGATCCCTGTCTCGCGTATGCTCGAAAGCGAAAAGGAAAAACTGCTGAGACTTGAAGAGGAACTTCATAAAAGAGTGGTGGGGCAGGATGAGGCTATAAGGGCCGTATCGGATGCTGTAAGAAGATCGCGGTCAGGATTACAGGACCAGAAAAGACCCGTGGGATCATTCATTTTCATAGGTACTACCGGCGTAGGTAAAACGGAACTTGCCAGGGCTCTTGCTGAATTCCTCTTCAACGATGAGAACCTGATGACCCGTATTGATATGTCAGAATATCAGGAAAGACATTCGGTATCAAGACTTATAGGAGCACCTCCCGGATACGTGGGATATGATGAGGGAGGGCAGCTTACTGAAGCGGTGAGACATAAACCATATTCGGTTGTACTGCTCGATGAGATCGAAAAGGCTCATCCCGACCTTTTTAACCTTCTCCTCCAGGTGCTTGATGACGGCCGGCTGACTGATAATAAAGGACGTACCATTAACTTCCGGAACGTGATAATTATTATGACTTCAAATATCGGTTCTGAAATAATAAGGGATCGTATGGAAAGGTGGAATAATAAAATGCCTGAAAAAGAGGAGGAAGGACTGAGAAAAGAGATATTTTCACTGCTCAGAAGATCAATGAGACCAGAATTCCTCAACCGTGTCGATGAAATAGTCATGTTCCACCCGCTTGATCTTGAACAGATAACCGAAATAGTCAGATTGCAGCTGGGTAATCTCCGGAAACTTCTTGCCGGCTATAATATGGAGCTTGAAATATCTGAGGAAGCCATAATGTGGATAGCTGA